>JASLJP010000100.1 GCA_030152425.1 Aquirhabdus sp. | reverse complement strand
CTTCATTGCGCAGTGCCGGATCCAGCGTGCCAAACGCCAAGGTCGACAGTGGCACATAGGCCAAACCGATCCCAAAGCCTTGGATAAGGCCGGAGGTGATGATCAGGCGCTCGTCCATCAGCAGGCTAAAGCCAGTCATCTGCCACAGTGAAAATGCAGTCAGTGTCAGCCCCGTGGCCATGATCATGCGTGGGTCGATCTTACCCGTCAGGCGGCCGACCACGATCATGGCCAACATGGTGCCTGCGCCACGCGGGGCGGTGACCATGCCGGTGGTGATGACCGGATAGCCCATCTGGTGCTGCAGCATCGGCGGCACCAGCGCCAAGGTCGCAAACAGCACCACCCCGACGAGAAAAATAAACACATTGCCCGCGACAAAATTACGGTCTTTAAACAGATTCGGACTTAAGAAGGGCCGTTTGTGGGTCAGGGTATGGATGACAAACAAATACAGCGACACCGCCGCCACGAGGCCTTCCAGCAGAATCTCGCCCGAGCTAAACCAGCCTTTCAGCTCCCCACGGTCGAGCATGAGCTGTAGACCGCCCAGCGCCAGACTCAAGGTGGTGAAGCCATAAAAGTCGAACTTATGGGCGTGTTTTTCGGTTTCGGGCATTGAGGCCGACAGGCTTAAAAACGCGGCAATACCGATCGGCACATTGATATAAAACACCCAGCGCCAGCTATAGTCCTCGGTCAACCAACCACCCAGCATCGGCCCCAAGATCGGCCCCATGGTGACGCCGACACCCCAGATGGCCATCGCTTTGCCAAAATCCTCGGGGCGGTTGATATCAAACAGCACGGCCTGCGACAGCGGCACCAAGGCCGCACCCGACATGCCTTGCAGTAAACGGAACAATACGATCTGCGGCAAACTGGCAGCGAGGCCACACAAGGCCGACGAGATGGTAAAGCCGATGATCGAAATCAGGAATACTTTCTTACGACCAAAACGTCCGGCCAGCCAGCCGGTCAGCGGGATCATGATCGCGGCGGCGATGATATAGGAAGTCAGTACCCAACTCATCTGATCTTGGGTGGCCGACAGCGTGCCCTGCATCTTGGGCAAGGCGACATTGGCGATGGTGCCATCAATGGCCTGCATGATGGTTGCAGCCATGACCGAGATGGTGATCAGGCGTTTGTTGACCACCGGGACGGTCGGCATCGCGGGCTGGGCGGCATGGACGGTGAGCTGCCCGGCATCGTCTTCCAGTACAGTCTCTAGACGGTCATCGTCCGGCGTGGGCGCTGTGGGCTTAGTCATGCGTCAGGCTCTTTAGACGGCTATGGTGGGTATCCACGCTGACATAGCTACTCAATCCGGCTTGCAGCGGACGACTCTGGTCTGCGGCATCGAGATCGTCGATGCTGATGCGAACGGCGAGGCGCTGCACGACCTTGACCCAGTTGCCCGTGGCGTTTTCCGGCGGTAGCAGAGAAAAACTGGAACCGGTGCCCGGGCTTAAGCTTTCGACCTTGCCATGAAACGTCCGCCCCGGATAGCTGTCGATCTCGATGGTCGCCTGCTGACCGACATGCATATAGGTCAGCTCGGTCTCTTTGTAGTTGGCATCGACCCAGACATGCTTGGACAGCAGCGCAAACTGTGGCACGGCCGCATTGATATAGTTGCCGACCTGCAGTTGATCGACCTTGGTCACGATCCCATCGACCGGTGCGCGCACGGTGGCATAGGACAGATTTAGTTCGGCACGATCCAGCGCAGCCTGTGCAGCCATCACACTGGGATGAATATTGACATTGATATCGGGCTGACCATTTAGCGAGGCGCTAATATTGGCGCGTGCACCGCTATTGGAGGTGACCTGCTGGATGGCGTCCTGATAGGCATGGCGTGCCTGCGCCAACTGGATCTGTGACGAGATGCCCTGCGCAGCCAGTTTTTGCTGGCGCTCAAATTCGCTTTTTAGATAGGCAACCGTTTGCTGGGCGGCTTGTACATCGGCTTGGTGCTGCTGATAGGTGGCTTTGAGTCCGGTGACCTGCATCTTGGCAGTCAGCAACTGCGCGCGGGCTGAATCGACGGCGATACGCAGATCACGATCATCAAGGGTAAACAGCACATCGCCCTGATGTACGGCTTGGTTGTCGCGGACATTTACCGCGGTGACACGTCCAGCGATATTGGTGCTGATATCGGTACGCGCGGCCTGCACATAGGCATCGTCGGTGGTCATATAGCGCCCACCCGTCAGGTAAAAGAAGCCGACTACCAGTAGAAACAGGATCGGAACGCCCACCAGCAGAAGCCGCCGATGGCGGGCAAGGCCGCTGGTGGGGGGTGTGGTGGCTTTCGGCTCGGCTTGGTCGTTCATGGCAGACTCGCTAACTGTACTTATGGGTACATTATGCGCCTGCAAATGACTTCTGTTAATATCATATAATATGAACATATCATTCGACTGTATCGAATAATAGCAGCTTGGGAGTACAGCATGCGCGGCACGGAATTTGCGGAACTGTCAGCCTTTGTCGCGGTGGTGGAGTGCGGTAACTTTGCCCGCGCGGCGGTACAGCTCGGCATCGTACCCTCGACCCTGAGCCAGACCATCCGCAGTCTGGAGGAGCGCCTCGGCGTGCGCCTGCTCAACCGTACCACGCGCAGTGTGTCGCTGACCGAGGCCGGTGAGCGCCTACTGGTGCGAGTCCGTCCGGCCTTTGCCGAGCTGCATAGCGCAGTCGAGTCGATCAATGACTTTCGCGACACGCCATCGGGTACGCTGCGTCTGAGTGTGTCGGCAGTGCCGGCACATATGATCTTGGCACCCTTGCTCAAGCAGTTTCTGCGCGCCTATCCCGGCATCACGCTGGATATAGAGGTCAATAATGGCCTCACCGATATCGTCAGTGGCCGCTTTGATGCCGGGATCCGCTATGGCATGCGCATCGAAAAAGACATGCTACGCGTGCAGGCCAGCCCAGAGTCGCGTTTGATCGCCATCGCAGCGCCTGACTATCTCGCCCGCCACGCCATGCCGCTTAGCCCGCAAGACTTACAGCGCCATCAGTGCGTGCAGTTTCGCCGCCCGGATCAAAACTTGGCAGAATGGCTGTTTCAAAAAGGCAAGCAGAAGCTTGAGATCAACGTGCAAGGCACACTGATCGTCAATGATGTGGATTTGCTGTTGAATGCAGTACGGAATGGGGTGGGCATCGGCTTTATGGTCGAGGCCTATGTGGCCGAGGACATCAAAGCCGGACGGCTGGTGCCGCTGCTGACCGACTGGTCGATACCGTCGCATAGCTATTATCTGTACTATGCCAACCGCCATCAACTGCCGGTGCCGCTGAAGCTGTTTATCGGTTTTTTACAGGCGCAGCAGATAGAAGCCAGCACCTGAGCGCAGCATCATCGCATCAGTCGCAGTTCTGATCGTAGGCACGCTGGGCGCGCTCGACCCGGGCGCGCTGGCTGTAGTTGTACTCATCCATATGCTCTTGAGCACGCGGCAGCATGATACGCAGGATCTGGCAGCCATCGCTCCGCAAACGACCCAAGGCGGAGTTGAGCGACTCAGGGTCTTTATAGACGGTGACGGTTTGCACGTTTTTGACGTTGTACTGCGGCTGCTGGGAATAATGGGTCGCGCCTTGGGCATCGGTCCATTTATAAAAAGTCTGGGCATAGACTGGCGTCAGGCTCATACAGCCCAGTAGTCCGGCGATTATTGTTGTGCGTAATGTGATGCTGGTTGTCATGTAATTTTTGCTCCCCGATTGCCGCTAAAGCATAGCATAGGCCGCGATTCGACTGGCGTCAGTCGTCGTACAAAATGCCGTTGGCATCACATTTTTATGTGATTTGGCCTTCCGTCCCCACAGTCCCATTTCGCGCAGGGAGTTGGGTATAATGGCCGCACTTTGATCGCCTTTAGCTCTTATGTCTCACGCGTTGAAATACCTGTCGCACTACCCGTCCCATCTGCAAGATCAGGTCGCCCTGATGCTGGCGCAGGATCGGCTGGGTGCGTATATCGACCAACGCTACAGCGAACGTCATCTGGTACAGAATGACCGCGCGCTGTATGACTACGCGCAGGCGCTCAAACAGCAGTATCTGAAGACCGCGCCGCCGCTGGGTAAGGTCATCTATGACCAAACCCTCACCGTCGACCATCATGCGCTAGGCCTGAACACGGCCATCAGCCGCGTGCAGGGTGGCAAGCTGAAGGCCAAGAAGGAGATCCGCATCGCGTCGTTGTTTAAACAGACGCCTGCCGCGTTTCTGCGCATGATCGTGGTTCACGAACTGGCGCATCTCAAAGAACGTGACCATAGCAAAGCCTTTTACCAGCTATGTGAGCATATGCAGCCCGGCTATCACCAGCTTGAGTTTGACCTGCGCGTCTATCTGACCCACGTCGATGCCAGTAAAAAAGCCCCACAGATGTAGGGCTTTTTTTTACAGCAGGATTTAACGCCAGTATTCGTCCGGCGGTGGCGGCAGCGCAGCCAGTGCCGAGCGCATGCTGTCTGACCACTGTTTACGGATCATCGAAAAATACGGATCGGTATCGGTCAGGCGACGACCTTCGGGGAAATCAAAACTGTCGGCTTTGTAAACCAGCAGATCCAGCGGTGTACCGACCGACAGGTTGGAGCGGATGGTCGAGTCAAAGGAGATCAGCGCGCAGCGCAGGCCTTTGTCCAGCGGCGAGTCATAGCCCAGGGCACGATCCAAAATCGGCTTGCCATATTTGCTCTCGCCGATCTGGAAATACGGGGTATCGGCGGTGGCCGAGATGAAGTTGCCCTGGGGATAGATGTTGTACAGCTCACAGGGCTGACCTTTGATCTGGCCGCCGAGCAGGAAAGAACTGGAAAACTCAAAATCATCCGTGCCCGTCCCTGCTACGACTGACGATGCGCTCTTCATCACGCTGGTCAGGTACTGACCGATGAGGCCTGCGGCATCAAAGATGGTGGGAACATTGTTCA
>JASLJP010000076.1 GCA_030152425.1 Aquirhabdus sp. | reverse complement strand
GTGGGCGAAGCCTTGATTCGCCCACGAGGTCTTCTTTGGATTTAAAATGCTTATAGAGGCTGGGCTTAGAAATCCCGACAGACGCAGCAACGTCATCCATGGTCATGAGGTCATAGCCCCGCGTTCCCAAGATCGCAGTCGCGGCATCCAGAATAGCATCCTCGCGTAGCTTGAATGCTTGGTCTTTAAAACTGAGTTTGCCAAAGATACTCATTAGTAATTTCCCTGTACTATGCAGTAGATTTAGTCCAGCAATAGTAGTAATGTTAACACTGTAAGAAGCGGCTGCATACCTGTTAATTTAACTAGCACGTCACAAGAAATGCTTAAAGACAACAAATTAAATGAGATGCACGCAGGCTCGCGGGCTTTTTTGTTGATGAAAAGTCTTTTAGGCGGTTTAAAACCGCTCACTGCGGCCTTACTCAAGCGTAAAGCAAATGGTGTTGTAGAGTAGCATTGATAGGTTTGTCATCGGCATCGCACATCTGCAATGCATCATGGTCACACGCTTGAAAATGTCATCATTGTTAAGTAAGTTAGGGTGTAGGCAGAACATGGCTTGAACGCGTGCTGGCCAATTGATTTAGGCTGTTATTTATAATAAAGAACATAGATACAAGGAGTTGCTTAGGTGGATCCCATCGTTCGTGTTATCAAGGTCGCAGGCAAAGACGCCTTGACGGCGCTGCAGAAATACCGAGCTGAATTTGAGCGCAACTCCCTCTACCCTTTACTGGTCGGTACTGATGAGGAGTTAGAGACACTCAGAGAATACCTCAGCCCGCCTGAAGATGGCGGCGCCGCCTATATTGCCGAAGCCGCAAACGTTGATGTCGCAGAGTGGCTTAAAAGTAAAGCGCCTCAATCAAAGTCTACATGGCCGAAACAGCCTATTCCGCCAATCGCAGCGCCTTTATCGCTGTATGATGTGCTCAGCAATACCCTCAAGCCTGAGATCAATATCGCTTTTGTGCAGGCCAATCATCCATGGGAAGTGTTTGCCAAGCTGGGCTATGGCGATTGGAATGATTGTCCGCCACCCCCTATTCATGTCGCGCTGCATCAATACTGGGCTGAGGCTTATAAAGCGTCACCGGTTGCGGTCTTGAGTGACATCGTGGAATGCTACACCCCGGCTGCGCCTACCGCGCAAAAGGACGCGCTTCACCTCGCCCGTGAACACTACGCCTACTGCTATGACATCGTTGAGCAGGGCGTGGGTACTGTAGGAAAATTGGCCTCGTCGCTGCATGGGTCTAAATTTTGGTATTTCTGGTGGGATTGAGGACTAAAGTCTAAGGCCGGTGAGGTCTTCAATAATGGCAAAGTGATCCTCAAACATCTGATCTGAACGCACAGCGCTGAGGGGCCACCAGAATGCGGCATGAGCATCGTCTCCGCCGACGACGGCGGGTCGTGGTGACGCGGCATCCAGCACAAAATAAAAGCCTTGTGTAATGGCACGCCCACGCTCACAGCGGTGTGGCTCATCATAGGTACGCTGCCGGCGATAGCCCGCACGGAGGATGTCGTCGTTGAGCCCGATATTGGTCTCCTCACGCAGCTCCCGTACACAGGCGGCATACAGGGTCTCATCTGGATCGATAAAACCACCTGGCAGGGCCATCAGGCCTTTGCCCGGCATATTGCCGCGCTCAACCAACAAGATATGCTCGTCATGGATCAAAACGGCGTCGACGGTCATAAAGGTCGGTGGATAGGGCGCCGCCGCCCATGATTTTTTATAGTCGACGAGATAGGCGGATTCTGCTTGCAGGGTTGCATAGTCAGGCGTGGTCTGAAAATCTGCCAACAGATCAAGGGTACTGCTCGGCACGTACGCGGTTGTCGGCAGTTCGCCGCGTAGATAGGCACTCCGAATCGGCGTCGCCGAGATGCCTTGGTAGCTTTCGACACTGACAGTAGACCAGCGCGGAAATAGCCCGAGATAGTAGGAGGTGCGATCTTTGTAGTGACCGACCAGTCCGATCTTGTGCTGCGGGTTGTCTCCGGTGACAGACTGTACGGCCTGCTCGACCGAACTCACCCAGCGCGTGTCGTTATAAAGCACGTCGACCAAGGGCACACAGTGGATACGCTGGGCATCTGCAGCGCTGAACGCACCAAGTACCATTCGCTCACGCTCGCTAAAGGTAAAGGTGTTGCGCGTGCTGCGTGGCTGGGCGGCTGAACCAATCAGCAAGATGACATGTTGACTCTGTGCTAACGCGGTCTGGATAACCCGCTGATGCCCGACATGAAACGGCTGAAAACGGCCGATAAACACCAGATAGTCAAACAAACCCTTCCCCTTATATCGTTTAAAACTCACTTGGGCCATCAGTTTAGCGGTACAACTCGCATGACCTCTTCGAGCGTGGTCACGCCCTCGGCAACGCGGCGGGCACCTGCCAGTCGTAGCGGTTGTAGGCCTTCACGATAGGCCTGTTGTTTAATCTGGGTCAAGGTGCCGCCATCCGAGATCAGGCGCTTCATTTCATTGCTCAAGATCAAGATTTCATAGACCCCGATCCGGCCACGATAACCCGTACCTCGGCATTGCTCGCAACCCACGGCGGTATAAGCCAGCTTGGGTGGTTCGCTTTTCCATGGGCTGACCAGTTGACTCCAGACTTCCGGATCGATCGGAATTGATGCTTTGCAATGCGGGCACAGCGTACGGATCAAGCGCTGTGCCATGACCCCGAGGATTGTTGCCGCAGTCAAGAAAGGCTGTACCCCAAGGTCGTGCAGACGTGTCAGTGAGCTGGGTGCATCGTTGGTATGCAGCGTAGACAGCACCAGATGTCCGGTTAGTGCCGCCTGAATGGCCATATCGGCGGTGTCGCGATCTCGCACCTCGCCGACCATGATGATGTCTGGATCTTGTCGCATCAGCGCACGCACACCTTCGGCAAAGCCAACATCAATCATGTTTTGAACTTGCATCTGGTTGAACGCCGGCTCGATCATTTCGATAGGGTCTTCGATGGTACAGACGTTGACCTGATCGGTCGCCAGTTGCTTCAGCGTTGAATAGAGTGTGGTGGTTTTCCCTGAGCCGGTAGGACCCGTGACGAGGATGATGCCATTGGGATGCGCCGCCATTTGCTTCCATTTATCCAGATCATCACCACTCAGACCCAATTGCTCGAAAGAACGCACCAGCACTTCGGGATCAAAAATCCGCATGACCAGCTTTTCGCCAAAGGCGGTTGGCAAGGTGGATAAACGCAGTTCGGTTTCCAGCCCCTTGGGGGTACGGGTTTTAAGACGGCCGTCTTGAGGTTTGCGCTTTTCGGCAACATTCATGCGACCCAGAATCTTGATCCGCGAAATAATGGCCAGCAGAATTGGCCCGGGCATGTCATAGACGGTATGCAGCACGCCATCGATACGAAATCGTACGCGGCCCATCTCACGACGTGGCTCTAAATGAAT
>JASLJP010000068.1 GCA_030152425.1 Aquirhabdus sp. | reverse complement strand
AGCGCCGGATCCAAATCATCACACCAAAGGCGGCTTCTTTGGCTGGTTTAACAAGTTCTTTGATCGGACCAGCCACGGCTACGTCTCTTGGGTGACCAAGATGCTGGGCAAAAGCGGTCGTTATGTGGTGATTTATGCGGCGGTGATCGGCTTGGTGGCGTTCTTGTTCGTCAAGCTGCCTGCATCGTTCCTGCCGGATGAAGATCAGGGCATTATGTTTACCCTGATCCAACTGCCAGCCGGTGCGACGCAAGAACGCACCATGAAGACCATTAAACAGGTCGAAGACTACTATCTGGAAAAAGAGAAAGACACCGTCGAAGGCGTGTTCTCGGTCGCCGGTTTTAGCTTCAGTGGTACGGGTCAAAACGCTGGTATCGCTTTCGTCCGCTTAAAAGACTGGGAGGCGCGTCCAAAGGCTGATCAAAGCGTCAAAGCTTTGGCAGGCCGTGCCATGGGCGCATTCTCGCAGCTCAAAGATGCGATGGTATTTGCCTTCCCCCCACCCGCGGTGATCGAGCTGGGTGTGGCCAACGGCTTTGACATGCAGCTCCAAGACCGTGGCGGTCTGGGACATGAAAAATTCATGGCGGCGCGTAACCAACTGCTGGGTATGGCTGCAATGGATCCGAAATACAGCAGCACCGTCGTCGGCGTCCGCCCCAATGGACTAGAGGACTCCCCGCAGTACAGCCTCGTCGTCAACCAAGCGCAAGCGGGTGCGACCGGAGTGAAACTGAGCGACATCAACCAAACGCTGTCTACCGCGTGGGGCGGTGCCTACGTCAACCAATTCTTGGATCAAGGCCGTATCAAAAAAGTCTATATCCAAGGTGACGCTGACTCCCGAATGGCTCCTGAAGATCTCGGCAAATGGTATGTGCGCGGCAGTAGCGGCGCGATGGTGCCACTGACCGCCTTTACCCAAGGCAAGTGGAGCTACGGTGCGCCGCAACTGCAGCGCTACAATGGCTTCCCATCCTACGAGATCCAAGGTAACGCCATGCCCGGCAAGAGCTCGGGTGACGCGCTCAAAGCCATGGAAGACATCGTGACCAAGCTGCCTGCGGGCATCGGGTTTGAATGGACGGGTCTGTCGCAGGAAGAAAAAGCCTCCGGCGCGCAAGCCCCCGCCCTGTATGCCCTGTCGCTGTTGATCGTGTTCCTGTGTCTGGCCGCCCTCTATGAGAGCTGGTCGATTCCGGCGGCGATCTTGCTGGTCGTACCGCTCGGTGTATTGGGCGCGCTACTGGCGACATGGACACGTGGTCTGTCGAATGACATCTACCTACAGGTCGGCCTGCTGGTCGTGATCGGGATTTCCGCCAAAAACGCGATCTTGATCGTCGAGTTTGCGGTCGAGCTGCAACATCAAGGTGAAGAACTGATCCAGTCGATCCTGCATGCGATCCGCATCCGGTTCCGCCCGATCCTGATGACCTCGATGGCCTTTATCTTGGGCGTATTGCCACTGGCGATCAGCTCCGGTGCAGGCTCAGGCAGTCAGCACGCGATTGGTACGGGCGTGATCGGCGGGATGTTTACCGCATCTATACTGGGCGTGTTCTTTATTCCCTTGTTTTATCTTTGGATTAAACGCATATTTAAAGGTAAACCTCGTCCCGGCTCGGCTACACCTGCTCCTGCAACCACTTCATCTGATACAGCATCATTGGATACTGAAAAATGAAAGCACTACAACACCGTGTCACCTCCCGCACCGCCAAGGCAAAGCGCGCACTGACCGTGCTGGCCTTGCCGCTGGCACTGTCGGCCTGCACCACTTTTTTGCGCCAGCCTGATCCGGTGGCGGCCAGCAACCTGACCAGTGCCGACTATCCAACGCTGCTCGGCCAAAATGCCAATGGCCAGCCGGGAACCTCTATCGCAGCACAAGGCTGGTCGGACTTTTTTACCGACCCAGCCTTGAAGCAGCTCATTCAGCTCGGACTGGACAACAACCGTGACCTGCGCGCGGCTACCCTGAACATTGACCGCGCGCGCGCCCAGTACCAACTGACGCGCTCGCAGCAGTACCCGACGCTCGGTGCCAATGGCGGCGTGAATGTCGCGGGGAACTCCTCCGACCACAACACCACCTATAGCGCTGGCCTCGGTCTGACCAGCTATGAGATCGACTTCTGGGGTCGTGTGGCCAACCTCAAAGATCAAGCGCTGCAAAACTTCTTTGCCACCGAAAGTGCACGCTCCACTGCACAGATCAGCTTGGTCAGCCAGATCACCCAGACCTATCTGGCACTGGCAGCCGATCAAGAGCAACTGAAACTTGCGCGCCAGACCTTGGTTGCCCAGCAGCAGTCCTACGATCTGAATGAAAAGCAATTCAAGGTCGGCATCATTTCCTTGGTACCGGTCAAGCAAGCGCAGATCAGCGTGGAGAACGCCAAACTGGCGATCGCCAACTACCAGACCTTTGTCGCGCAAGACCGCAACCAACTGGCACTGCTGGTCGGTCAGCCTGTACCTGACACCCTGATCCCAACCGGTCAGGTTTATCAGATCACGGCGAACCAACGCCTGCCTGCCGGTGTGCCCAGCGAGCTGCTGATCCGCCGTCCGGACATCGCCCAAGCTGAGTACAACCTCAAAGCCTCGGGTGCCAATATCGCCGTAGCGCGTGCCGCGTATTTCCCGTCGATCGGCCTGACCGGCAATGTCGGCTACTCCAGCAGCAGCCTCAGCGATCTGTTTAAATCCGGCTCGTTTGGCTGGAATGTCGGCCCGTCGATCAATCTGCCGATCTTTGATGGCGGCGCACGTCGTGCCAACCTCGACACCGCACGCGTCGATCAGAAACTGGCGCTGAACAGCTACGAGAAATCGATCCAAACGGCGTTCCGCGATGTGGCCGATGTCCTCGCCAACCGTGCCACACTGGATGACCGCCTCGCCGCGCAAGACCGTTTGGTGCGCGCCTCGAAAGCCAACTATGACCTGTCACAGTCACGCTTTAAGGCCGGTGTAGACAGCTATGTCTCGGTGCTGGTCGCCCAGACTTCGCTGTATAACGCCCAGCAAGCACAGATCACCCTCAAGCAGGCTAACCTGCTGAGCCAAGTGAATCTGTACACCGCGCTGGGTGGTGGCGCGGTGAACAACATCGCCGAGGTCACAGCGCCAAATGGCACGACCACGACAAGCACAACGACCACTCAGGTCATCGCGCAGTAACGATCTCCTGAGACAAAAAAGCCCCCAGCCGTGAT
>JASLJP010000348.1 GCA_030152425.1 Aquirhabdus sp. | reverse complement strand
AGTTGATCGGACAGCAGCAGATCACGCTGCAGCGACGCGCCATACACGATCAGCGCCTCCGCCCCCAGCACGTTATCCACGCTAAATTTCCAAAGCAGATCGCCCGTGCGATAGCGCACCACCGTATCCCCACACAGCGGTAAACCCACGCCTTGACTGCCCGCAGCAGGCTCGATATCACGCTCAAGGCGCACCCGATACGACACCCCACCGACCTGAAAATCCGCATACGGCTCGACCCGCGCTGGCAGGGGCACCACCACATCGCCCGTCTGGCCGATGCTGTAATCCTGCAGGCCACTGGATAGCGGAATACTGATCCGATCCAGCCGATACACATTCAGTCGCTGCAGCGCCCACGCGTCGAGTAGATAGTTCAAACTCTCCAGCCCATCCTGCGCCTGACTCGCCTCCAGCTCCTCACCCACCGCAATGATATTGGCCTTGCGTGCAGCACTTCGGATCAGATCGAGGATGGTTTGCATGGGCATGCTCCTTAAGGAAAATCTTTAAAAATTGCGGGCAATAAAAAACCGCCCGTAGGCGGCCTCTCGACCGATCAAAAGCAAGGCACACCCCGTGCACCTCGCCCTGCATTTACGCTACTAACAACCCCGCCTTACAGCCCCACGCCCGTGCGCACCGCCCAGTTATTGCGCACCCCGGCAAAGCCGTACAACACATCCAGACGCGTGCCCTCAAAGTTATTCACACCATCGCCAAAGGTCATGACACGGATCGCAAACGACCCCGCATCAAACGCACTACCGGTACAGCCCGCGAGGATCTTCTGCGGCACGAAGGCCGCCGCAAACGCATCACCGTGATAGGACAGCCCCTGCTCAATGGTCTGCCCCGCCGCCCCGACGAAAGTCAGCGCCGCCGCAGCCGCTGGGGTCGCCGTCACCGTCGCATTGGCCGTACCCACCGGCACGATGTTGGGATAGATCGACAGCGCGCCGGTCGTGCCGCCCATCGTTGCATCCGCCAGTACCACGAACTGCATCAGATTGCCGGTATCCTGCTTGGTCAACGGATGCAGCATATTCACTCCCGCGATGGTAAACACCATGCCCGCCTTAAAGGTCGTGCCATTGGTCACCCCGCCAATGGTCAAGGTGCCACCCGACTGACCCGCACCCGACACCGTCACCCCCGCCACCTGCGAGCCATTGGTCGAGCGGTACAGCGACTGATGCTCATGAAAATCAAAGCCCGCATAGGTGCCGATATAGCCCTGCTTATACTGCTTCGCGATGTCGGTATTCGGGTTAAACAGTTGACGCGATGCCGCCACCAAACCCACATTCATATTGCTGGTAATCAACGCCTTACGGTTATCATCCGGACACAGATTGCGCTGCAACGCCGCACGCGCATTGTCAAACGGCGTCAGCGTGGTCAACGCACCGCTATTGGCCACAAAGTTATTGGTCAGGGTGATGGCACGCTTGAGCAAATCCGCCTCCACCACCGATACCAGCGCCTTCACCGCAGGCTTGAGGATGCGCTCCTTGTAGCCGCCGCGGGCGTTGTACTCGCCAAACTTCAGCGCCATCTCCACCGAGCCAAACTTCAGCCCGACATGCTTCGGTGTATCCACCGCCAGCAAGATCGTCTCCTCCACCGCGTTTTTGCCCGCGTCGGTCGCCGACCACACATCACCGTCCGTCACGATCGGTGTCGGCGGGATCTTGATGCGCACCGACTCGCCGGCGGTATAGCCGCCACGGTCACGGCCAAACTCCTGCTCGCGGTCGCGGTTGATGGATTTCACAAAGGTCGACTCCTCCAAAAACATCACCGCCGCATCTTTGGCAATGATGTTGTGAGTCACCAGGGTATTGTTGGATACGGGTAAAGTCATTTTTGACATCCTTTAGCGCTATGTAAATAAAAGAAAAAGTGAACCCGCACCACGCAACATTGCGCAGTGAGAGCGGGTGAAAAAAGAAGGGTTAACTCAGACCATGGGCAGCAAGGAACGCCTTGTCACTCATCTTGTACTTGTCGCGCGAGGCCGTGCTGTTGCCCGACACCGGACTGATCGGCTTTGGCAAATCCGCCGCATGCGGGGTTGCGGCTTTGCGCGGCAGACGGGCCGACAGCTCGCCGATCCGCACCAATTGCTCCATTGGCGTCAGATTTAAAAAGTCGATCAGCGTATCGCTATCACGCGCCAGCTCGTAGCCGATACGCGCACCGTTGGGGTTCTTGAGTAGCGCCAGCGACACATCCACCGGCAGCCCCGACTCGCCGATGATGGCATCCGCCGTGGCGATCACCTCATGGTAGTCGGGCAGCGAGCGCGCAAGCTGAGACTCCTGCGCCTGATAGCCCTGCAGCAACGTCACCGTCTCCTGCTGCTGGCGTGACTGCTGCTGCGAGTGCTGTTGGTGCTGCTGCATCTGACGCTGCCCCAGCCACGCCCCAAACTCACGCTCGGCCTGCAGATAGTCATCCAGATCATCAAAGTCCTCGATATTCGGCGGCTGGATCGGGTGCAGATGCGCCTCCAGTTCAGCCGCCCGCTGCTCCGCCGCCACCGCACGCCGCTCCGCATCGCGCTGCTTCGCCGTCGCCTTGTTGATCCGATCCTGCACCGAACGCTTATGACGCTCAGCCTGCTGCTCAGGCGTTACCTCCTCAGCATCAATATCCGTATCGGCCTGCTGCGTCTCAGCCTCCGCCTCATCAGCCGCAAGGCTTAACTCAACCTCAGGCTCAGCCAAGAAGCCTTCCGGCTCTGGCGCACCGCTGTCTAAATGTTCTGTACTCATGGCGTGGATCTCACGGGTGGTTGGTAAAAGTAATGCGATAAAGCAGCAGTCATCAGCGCGTCACTCCCGATCTGACTGATGTCGGGCGCGAGGGTGATACACATAAAGAGAAATACAGGCTCAGACTTGAGACATCACGCCCCATGCCTGAGCTACCGCCAGCTATTGCACTAGCAGGTTGATGATGTGATTCGCTGCCGCATCCGGCGTGACCGGATAGTAGTACGCGATGGTGATATTGGTCGCGTC
>JASLJP010000039.1 GCA_030152425.1 Aquirhabdus sp. | reverse complement strand
GCTGACCGATTTTTCCGGTTTATCGAGTGAAGAAGTCTGTAACAATCTGCAGATTTCCGCGTCTAATCTACGCGTCCTGCTGCATCGCGCACGCGTGACCATCCATGCCATGGTGGCGCACTACGAGGCGACGGGGGATTGTTAGTGAGGAATGTGCTCTATGTTTAACTGCAAAGACATCGGCTATCTGGCAAGTGACTATCTGGCGGGCGAGCTCAGCGTTGCCGAGCGGGTCAAACTACGCCTGCATATCAGCATATGCACCAACTGCCAGCGCTTTATCCAGCAGATGAAGCTGCTGAACCAGACATTGCCGCACTACCGCCCTGTCGCGCCCGACGATGCGCAGGTAGAGGCATGGATCAAGGGGCTGCCGAAAGCCTAACTCCCCGCGCACACCCAGACGCCACCCCATCGGAGCGGCGTCTTTTTTTTGCGCGCTGATTAGCGTTTGCTATAGCACGCCAGCCAGTAGTCTAGGCTGACAAAGCGGCCGCCGCCCATTTTAATCAAGGCCAGCAGCATGACCAGATAGGTCACGGCAAATTCGACGCCGTTATTGATGATGGCAAAGCTGCCGCTTTCGGTCAGCCAGTCGTAGTTGCCATACTGCTGCAGGATCTCGCGCGCGGCCTGGATCTTGTCTCCTGCGGCCATGACGCGGGCATTGGCAAAGGGTGCGCTTTGGTCGGCGATGGCCTGCCAGCCATTTGGCCAGTGGACGGCAAAGATGGCGACCAGCATGGTCACGATCAGGGGAATGCTGATCCAGCGGGTGAGTAGCCCCAAGGTGAGCAGCACCGCACCGGTCAGCTCGGTCGCGGTGGCAAGAGTAGCCATCAGCGTGGGCAGCGGCAGGCCGAGGCCGTCTACACCGAACCATGCCACGGTATCGGAGAATGCCGCAAGTTTATTCATCCCCGCCATCCAAAATACTGGTGCAAGATAAAGGCGGAGGGCAAGGGAGGGCAGCCCGTCGATGGGCTGCAACAGGCGCGCCAGCCGATCCATCAGGGCATGCAGGGTGGCAGCAGCGTGGGAGAAAGTACGGGTGATCATGGCAGTGTCTCTACTGGAGGTCGTGGATATACCCGTTAGACGCAGGCGATCGGCATTCATTACGCGGTCGCATAAAAAAGTTTTAAAAAAATTTTCATCCCGCGTGTAACAAATCACGGACTGTCCCGTCTATACACTGAACGCGCACCATGACGGTGTGTGTCGCTCCCAAACCATGCCTCTATTTAAGGAAGACGACCATGTCAAACATGTCTAAAAAACTGCAAACCCTGACCCCGATCGCAGCCATGCTGGCGATGTCGATGGCAGGCACTGCACATGCTGCAGAAATGGCAGGACACGCCACCACACCTGCCGTACAAGCAACCGAAGCCGCATGCGGCGCAAGCAAAGGTGCCAAAGAAGGGAAATGCGGCATCCATACAGCCGCCAAAGGCGGTATGAAAGAAGGCAAATGCGGCGAAGCCAAGTGCGGTGCGGATAAAGGCAAAAAAATGAAAGATGGCATGGTGGTCGAGTCGTTCGTCCATCCTGCTGCGCATGGCGGCACGAAAGAAGGCAAATGTGGCGAAGCCAAATGCGGTGCGGATAAAGGCAAAAAAATGGCTCACGGTATGGTCGTCCAACCGTAAATCCGGCGCCTTACCGCGCATTAATTTACCAGTCTACTGCGGCGATGATTCAAGCATGGATCATCGCTGCCAATCCCTCTTCTGTGACCGCAGCCACCACTCAAGGACTCGACCGTGCACGCTTCCATCCCGCTCTCCCGACATCGCGCCCTCAGTGGTGCTGGTTTGGGTCTACGCCGTGAGTTTATGGCGGAGCTGACCCACCGTCTGCAGACGGAAGACTCGCTGGCTGCGCCCGATTTTTTTGAGATCGCGCCGGAAAACTGGATCGGCATGGGCGGTCGCTATGCCCGTGACCTCCGCGCCTATACCGAGCGCTATCCGTTTGCCTGTCATGGGCTATCGCTGTCTATCGGCGGGGTAAAACCCCTGAATACTGAATTCCTCCACCAAGTCCGGGCTTTTTTGGATACCCACCAGATCGCGACATACTCCGAGCATCTGAGCTACACCCACGATGGCTCATACCTATACGACCTGCTGCCGATCCCGATGACACAGGCAGCGGCGCACTATGTGGCGGGGCGGGTCATGCAGGCGCAGGACATTCTCGGTCGGCGGTTGATACTGGAAAACGTCTCGACCTATGCCATGCCCGCGCCCGAGATGAGCGAAGCGGAGTTTGTCCGCGAGGTCGTGCTGCGCGCCGACTGCGACCTGCTACTCGATGTGAATAATGTCTATGTCAACAGCATCAACCATGGCGCAGATGCCCATGCCTTTATCAACGCCATGCCTGCAGAACGGGTGCGCTACCTGCATATCGCAGGACATGACGCCGACGACCCAACGCTGCTCATCGACACCCATGGTGACGAGGTGAGCTCGGCGGTGTGGGCGCTGCTGCGTCATACCTATGCCACCCTCGGCAACCGCCCGACCCTACTGGAGCGCGATTTTAATATCCCTCCCCTAGACCACCTGCTGCGCGAAGTCGGGCAGATCCGCGCCATACAGTCGGCGCAGGCCGAGGAGCAACCACATGAGCTCGCCTGAGACCCTCGACTACCAACACGTGCAGACCGCCTTTAGCGACTGGATCCGCCAGCCAGACCGCATGCTGCCGTCCGGCATCGAAGCGCGGCGCATGCAGGTCTATCACGATCTGCTCTATCACAACATTGAAAGCTTTATCACACACTGCTACCCGATCTGTCAGGCCATGCTGCCCGCCGGACAGTGGACGGCGCTGGTCGATGGCTTCTTTCGCCATGGCCAGTGCGACTCGCCCTACTACTATGATATTTCGTTGCATTTTCGGGAGTTTATCGCGCATGTCGCCGAGGCAGATAGTCCCTATCCGCCGCTGACCGAGATCTGCCTTGCACATCCGTGGCTGTGCGAGCTGCTGCAGTATGAGTGGCTGGGGCTGTATGTGGATATGGCCGAGACGACGTGGCTACCGCCTGCCGTAGATCGCAGCGCAGATGCACCGATCATCTTGCGTACCACCTGCTGGGTGCTGGCCTACCAGTATCCTGTCCAGCAGTGGACGGTCGATGACCACCCCAGCACCCCGACACGGGCGCCTATCTGCCTGCTGGTCTACCGCACGGCTGACTTTGCGCTACGGGTCTACCCGCTGCATCCGCTATGGGCATATCTCTTGGAGCAGCTACAACAGACCGGTGCACTCCGCCCGAGTCGACTGACCCAACTGCTGGCCGACACCTGCCGACTGCCCCACGTCGAGGCGGCAGAGACCGTGCAGGCACTACAGACATGGCTGCTGCAGATCGGTTTAAGCTAAGACGCGACAGGCCATCCCCCTATGGCGCGTTCGCCCACCCACGGTCGCAGGCACGGCGCAAATGCCACGAAGAAAACACATTCATTTGCTATTTTTATGCTATAAATCAGCTCTGCCGATCATTTGGCAGGGCTGAGATGTGCCATCAAAGATCAGTCTGCGCTTAGGGTAAAACTATAAATCGCCATTCCAGTTAATCACTTTCTTGGAAAACGCTATGAAAACCGTCGCATCTATTCTGGGTGATAAACCCAACCAAGCCATCTACACCATCACGTCGACCGCGACCGTGCTCGAAGCCATTACCCTGATGGCAGAGAAAGGCATCGGCGCGCTGATCGTCGCCGACGCGGGCAAAGTGGTCGGGATCGTCAGCGAGCGCGACTATGCGCGTAAAGTGGCCCTCATGGAGCGCTCCTCCTACGCCACGCGCGTCGAGGAAATCATGAGCAAAGACGTGATCTCGGTGACCACCCAGCAGACCAATGAACACTGCATGATCTTGATGACCGAAAAACGACTGCGCCATCTGCCCGTCATCGAAAACGATACCCTGCTCGGCCTGATCTCGATCGGTGACTTGGTCAAAGGCGTGATCGAGGATCAAAAAAACCTGATCGAACAACTGCAACGCTATATCCGCGGCGAGTAGCGACCGCTGCGCGACGCCCACTTGTGTACGATGGAGCAAGGCTGTGTACCAACTCTATATCGGCAACAAAAACTATTCCTCATGGTCTCTGCGGCCATGGCTACTCATGACCGAGCTGGGTATTCCATTTGAGGAAGAGCTGAAGTTTTTTAGTGATCACAACTGGAAGACCTTCCGCGATTTTTCACCGACGGGTCGGGTGCCGTGTTTGGTCAAAGACGGGCTGGTGGTGTGGGACTCGCTGGCGATTACCGAGTTTCTGGCCGAGCATCATGTCGATGTCTGGCCGCAAAGCGTGGTGGCTCGCGCATGGGCGCGCTGCGCGGCGGCCGAGATGCACAGCGGCTTTGGCCTGCTGCGCGAGATGTGCTCGATGAACTGCAGTATCAAAGTCCAGCTACGCGACACGCCGCCGGCATTGCTCAAGGAGCTGGCACGGTTGGATGAGCTGTGGGCTGAGGGTTTGAATCGCTTCGGCGGGCCTTTTTTGGCGGGCAATGTCTTTACTGCGGTGGATGCCTTCTATGCGCCGGTGGCGCTGCGTATCCAAGGCTATGGCCTAGAGGTGAGTCCGATGGCACGCGCCTATACCGAGCGCCTGCTGGCGCTGCCCTCGATGCACGCGTGGGTCGCGGCGGGTCAGTTGGAAGCGCGCCATGAGGAGCACGAGGACGCCTGCCTGCAGTACGGCACGCTGGTCAGCGACGTCCGCAGCCAAGCCTGATCGACACACGCTCTTTCCGGGACGCCTAGTCGCGTACCCAGCGAATCACATACTCTTCAACATCTTCCTCAGCCACCTCAGTTTCCGAGATGCAGCGGCCGGCTGCAGACTTGCGTGCCTTTCTGACGCT
>JASLJP010000032.1 GCA_030152425.1 Aquirhabdus sp. | reverse complement strand
TCATGAGCCGTGACATGCCCTTTATCTCCTGCGTCATTCCTGCCTACAACGAAGCAGAAAACCTGCCGCGCTTTATCCCCGAACTGGCCAAAAACCTTGAGTCGCTGGGCGTGCGCTTTGAGCTGATCGTGGTCGACGATGGCAGCAAGGACGAGACCATCGCCAGCGTCCAGCACCTACTCGCGCTGTACCCGCTACGCGTGTTTGCCCTGTCGCGCAACTTTGGCAAAGAAGCCGCCATCTCGGCCGGTCTGGATCAGGTCGAAGGCAATATCGCCCTGCTGATCGACGCCGACTTCCAGCACCCGATCAGCGCCATCGCCACCATGCTCGACCTGTGGAAAAGCGGCTATGACATGGTCTACGGCATCCGTGACCGCAAAACCGAAAGCGCCACCAAGCAAAGCCTGACCCGCGCCTTTTATTGGCTGCTGAATAAAAGCGCCTCGATCGACATCCCTGCCGACGCAGGCGATTTCCGGCTGATGGATATCCGCGTGGTGCATGCCCTGCAAAACCTGCCCGAGCGCACCCTGTATATGAAAGGCCTGTATGCCTGGGTCGGTTTCCGCAGTATCGGCGTGCATTTCATGGAGGCCGAGCGTGAGCACGGCGAATCCAGCTTTAACTTTAAAAGCCTCGCCGGTCTCGCCCTGACCGGCCTGACTGCGTTTTCCGATCTGCCGCTGCGGATCTGTATCTTCCTCGGCGCGTTTATCGCAATGATGGCGCTGGGCTATGGGATCTATATCACCTGCGAGACGCTGATCGACGGTGAGCGCGTACCGGGCTGGGCGACACTGGCCGCAGGCATGATGCTGCTCGGCGGGATACAGCTCCTGTTTATCGGCGTGCTCGGTGAATACATTGGCCGCATCTATAACGAAACCAAAGGACGGCCGCGCTACATCATCGCCCGTCACTTTGACAAAGATCATCCGGTGCAGTCCCTGCCCCCGATCACCGACACCCCTGTGACGATCCGCCATGACCAACCAGAATAAACTGCACGACACCTTCTGGCAGTTAGCGCGCTTCGGCATCATCGGCGTGCTGGCCGCGATCACCCATTATCTGATCGCCATCGCCCTGACCCAACAACACGTCGCCGCCGCGTGGGCCAATCTGGTCGCCTTTGTCATCGCCTTTTGGGTCAGCTATTTCGGCCACCGTTATTTTAGCTTTAATGCCGGCGACATCGCCCACCAGCAGACCCTGCCACGCTTCATCCTCGTCGCGGTCTGTGGGTTTATTTTTAATGAATCCTTGCTGCTGGCCATGCTGCACTACACCTCGATTTCGATCGACGTCGGCCTGCCGTTTATTATTGTATTGACCGCCGTATTGACCTTTGTTTTTAGTCGTTTTTTTGCATTTAAAACCACCTAACCCCGTACCTAAGACCTGACCAGAGACTTGCTATGTTTGCTGTACGCTCGAATAAACTGTTTTTCTTTTTCATTGCCCTCTGGTTAGGGATCGCGGGGAGTTTTCGTCAGTTGGCGATTCCGGATGAAGGCCGCTATGGCGACATCACCCGCTGGATGATGGAGACGGGCGACTGGCTGACCCCACGCATCAATGGCGTACCCTTCTTTCATAAACCGCCACTGCTGCACTGGATGGGCGGCGGCCTGATGGAAGTGTTTGGCGTCCATGTCTGGGTCATGCGCCTCGTGCCGGTCATCGCCGCCATGGTCATGCTGATTGGGATGTTTTGGTTTGTGCGTCGTCATGCCGATGCCAAGCATAGCCAGCAGTTGGCACGTACCAGCGTCCTGATCCTTGCCAGCAGCGTGCTGTTTTATGGCAGTAGCCAGTACATCAACCACGACCTGCTGGTCGCCGCGTGGATCTCGCTCACCGTGTTTGCGCTGGCCGACTATGCCATCACCAACACCCGCGCCAGCCTGTACTTGGGCTATACCGCAGCCGCACTCGCGCTGCTGTCCAAAGGGCTGATCGGCGTGCTGATCCCGGGCATGATCCTACTGCCATGGCTCCTCGCTGCAGGCTACTGGCGTCGTATTCCGGCACTGCTGCACCCCTACGGCATTCTGCTCTTTGCCGTGATCGTCACGCCATGGCTGTATTTGGTCGAGCAGAAATATCCAAATTTCACCCACTACTTCTTTATCGAACAACAGTTTGACCGTTTCTCTTCGGGCGGGTTTAACAACGTCCAGCCGTGGCCGTTTTATCTGGTCTGCCTGTTGGTCAGCTTTCTACCGTGGCTGCTGCTGACCGGTAAACGTTTTACTTGGAAACCAGCCGGCGAACTGCTGAACAAAAATATCTTTATGCTGCTGGTCTGGTGGGCGGTATCGGTCACGGTGTTTTTCTCAATCCCACCGTCCAAACTCGGCGGCTACATCCTGCCTGCCGTCGCGCCGATCGCCATCTATCTGGCCTGCGTGCTGCACCATGCCTTTAGCAAAGACGGTGAAGCCTCGACCGGTAAAATCTGGAACTGGCTGGCGCTGGGCTACCTCGGCATCCTCACTGCGGCACTGTTTGCCCTGCCACATATACGCAAAACCGCCAAACAACTGACCGGCAACGAACCCACCGAGCTGCTGATCATCGCGCTGGTGCTCCTGGCCTGTATCATCGCCATCGTCGTGCTGTTTAAACAAGGCAAGATCAAAGCCTTTCAGGTCACGCTGCTGTCCAGCCTGCTGATCTGCACCGCGATCACCTTTGCCGTGAAGTTCCTCGATCACAAATCCAGCAGCGATCAACTGGCCTTTGCCAAAGACCTGACCCCGACCATGCCGCTGGTGTTTTACCATGCGTACTATTACGACATTCCTTTTATGCTCGACCGCCGCCAGCCGGTGTACTGGGTCGAGGAGTGGGCCAAGGTCAAAGGCGATAACGGCGCCGCCCAGATCAAAGACGGCCTGCGCTTTGAGCCACAGCAAGCCCACCTGCTGTGGACCGACGCCGACCTCACTGCCCGTATCCAAAACGGCGAGCAGATGATGATCCTCGTGCCCAAGAGCTTTAGCTTCCCCGCCCTCGCAGGCGTGGCTCCCCACCTGCAGGAACGCAACTTTAATGTCTACCTAACCGGACAAAAAACCGCTGTCACAGCGCCTTAAGGGCAGACACGACGCCCATAAAAAGACACCTTCGACAGGGATGACTTGACGAAGGTGTCTTTTTTTGAGGAGAAAGTATCGATAGGCTGGATGAGTCCCACGCTCGCCGACGGCTTTAACCCAGCGCCCTGATCATGCTAGGCTAGCAGCCCTCCTCCCCCCACCATACGGACATGGTCTTGAACGTAATCTCTCGCAGTCTCTATACAGCGCTACTCCTGATGATGGGCACCCTGCATGTCGTGCACGCCGAAGACATCAGCCTACTGCCTAAATACGGCGAAGCCATAAAATCACCCGCACAGCTAGACGCAGACGCTAAATTTCTGAGTGTCGTTGATGAACAATATAAGGGTGACCGCAGCAGTGCGGCCACGGATTTTGCCCATGTAGGCTGGGATGCGCTACACGCAGGAGAGGTGAAAAAGGCCATGCGGCGCTTTAATGAAGCGTGGCTGCTCGATCACCAGAATCTGTACGCACTGTGGGGCATGGCAGTGATGGCGACCACTAGCGGCCAATACGGCAGCGCCCACAAGCTCTTTGTCGAGGCAGACGCCCAAAGCCACGGCGACCCTGCGTTTATAACCGACTATGCCAGAGGCCTCAGCATGATCGCCACGCAAACCCACGACCCAAAGCTCCTCAAAGATGCTTTTAAACGCTTTGCCGCAATCTATAGCCAGAATCCGCAGCAAGTGCCCAATCTCCAGAACTGGGCAATCGCCCTATTTGCCACCGGCGACTACCCCGCCGCATGGCAGAAAATCCAGCTTGCCGAAGCCGCCCCCGACCACGCGCTGCTGGATCAGAACTTTATCGCTGCGCTCAGCAGTAAGATGGCGAGGCCTGTTGCGAAGTCTTAAGCGGCGATCGTTGGACATTTGAGTTGGTGGGTTTGGTCGGATGATGTAAATGTAGCATATGGAGTTGGTGCAATGTGCCTCGGGGCTTATTGCGCCTTACGCGCCTCCCCTTAATCCCACCCACTCTCCCGAATCCCCGCCAGCGACATCTCTGTCAGTGGCCCTGTCTTAATCCCCGAAATGGTCGCGGCCATGTGTTGACGCAGCCACGGCACACGGTACATCCAGCGAAAACTGAGGTCGCGGGCGATGCCGGTAGCGCGGGAGTGGGACTGGTAAAAAGGCGTGAGCGCGCGGCTCATGCTCTGGTAAAACCGGATCGAGGGCTGGCGGAGCTGGTGGTAATGCGCCCAGACGCTGGCGTAGTCTTCCGAGGCGCGCATGGCCTGCCCGATCGCCCATGCGTCGAGTAGTGCCATATTGGCGCCCTGTCCGAGCTGGGGGCTCATGGCATGGGCGGCGTCGCCGATCACGCCGAGGCGGTTATGACCAAATCGGCTCATCACCACATCGCGGTAGCGTGCGGGCATAAACTGGTCGTGGTGCTGGATATGGTCTCGCACCCACGCACCTGCGATCGGCCAGAGGCTGGCGACCTCGTCGTGCCAGCCGTCAAAGCCCTGCTCCGGAGAGGTCAGCCACGGCGCGATACGCTCGGCCGGCAAACTCCAAAACAGACTGGTGAG
>JASLJP010000029.1 GCA_030152425.1 Aquirhabdus sp. | reverse complement strand
CCAATGGTATGACCTGTCTGCACGCGATGGCATGCTTGATGCGCGCATCAAAGACAAGGCACAAGGCAAGATCCGCACGCTGGCAGCCAACCTGTCACCGCAAGACATCCAAAACGCCAAAAACCGTGCTGATCGCTGGATTCAATCCGACGACAACGTCAACAACTGAGTTTGACCCGCATCTTAAAGCCCGATCAGTCGGGCTTTTTTTATAACTGAACCATGGCCGTGCAGCGCGCGCCAGCTACGACATCCATCCCTGCAACCTATTACACATCAAATACAAAGCCCTCTGGTACAAAAAAGCATCTGCTGCTTAAGATAGGCTGGTCACATCGATCACGCTATCACTCTCTTATCCTGTCGCCAACTTATAACAAACACGTAAACGCCAAGGAGTAGCATCATGTCCCACGCAGGTTATCACGAGCCCACGGAAGAACTGTCCGACGACGTACGCGATATGCACCGCGCCATCGAATCCCTGATGGAAGAATTTGAAGCAGTCGACTGGTATGCCCAGCGCGCTGCCGCCACCAAAAACAAAGAGCTGCGGGAGATCATGCAGCACAATGCCGACGAAGAAAAAGAGCATGCCGCTATGGTGCTGGAATGGATTCGTCGCCGCGACAAAGTGCTGGATGAGCACCTGCGCACCTACCTGTTTACCGACCCGAAAAACATTCTCAAGATCGAAGAAGACTCGGAAGGTGAAGAAGAACCGCCGAAGCCTAAACCAGCGGCCAAGCCCGCAGCCAAAGCTGCTGCAAAACCAGCACCCGCCAGCAAAGCTGCGCCAAAAGCGCCTGCTGCAGCCCCCAAAGCCAAAACCCCACCCGTTAAAAAATAAGCTGCCCTGCGCCTGCGCCATGCCCTCGGGCTGGCGCAGCGTGCACGCTGCAAATGCTATACTGACTGCCATCTAGCCTGCCTGACCGTCGACCCCTACTCATGCTGACCCTGCCGTCCAACACCCTCGTCCTCGCCAGTAATAACGCCGGCAAAATCAAAGAATTTCATGGCCTGTTTGCGGCTGCAAACCTGCCCATCGCGGTCATCCCGCAAAGCAGTCTGGGCATTCCAGACGCCATCGAAGACGGCCTCAGCTTTGTCGAAAATGCGTTGATCAAAGCCCGCCATGCGGCGCGGCTGTCGGGACATGCCGCCCTGGCGGATGATTCGGGATTGTGTGTGCCCATCTTGGGCGGTGCACCGGGAATCTACTCGGCGCGCTTTGGCGGTGAGCATGGCAATGATGCGCTGAACAATCAGACGCTACTCGACCACCTCAAACCCTTGCGTGGCGATCAGCCCATTGCAGGCATGTTTGTCTGCGTGCTGGCACTCGTGCGCCACGCCGATGACCCGCTGCCCATGATCTGGCAAGGCATCTGGCATGGCGAGATTTTGGCCGAGGTGCGCGGGACGGGGGGCTTTGGCTATGATCCGCTGTTTTGGTTGCCCAGTATCGGCAAAACCAGCGCAGAACTGGACAAGGCCGAGAAAAACAAAATCAGCCATCGGGGGCTGGCCATGGCACAGTTTCAGCAGGCGCTACAAACCAGCGGCTAAGGCTGCCACGCGCCCGTGAGTTCGACGTACTCGCCTTCGACCGGCCGCAGTGTTTTTTCGGCAAACAGATAGCCCTGATCCGTCAGCAGCAACACGCTGGATACGCGCGTACCGTACACCGGACTATCGATGCGGATCGAAGACAGCATTTTTTCCATCTCGGGGCTGATGCCGGTCTCTGGCAGTTCGTCATCGGGTGCTGGCGTGGCATCGCCGAGCAGCGCCAAGCCGGACTGCACGAGCACGGCGTCATCGCCAGCCAGATCCAAGGTGCTAAAGCAGGTCGACAGGCGTCGGGTCTTGGGCCACGGCGTGTCGAGTAGCGCATTGCTCAGGGTATGGATACCGGGCGCCAGTAGCTGTGCCGGGGTGCCACGG
Organism: Aquirhabdus sp.; assembly: GCA_030152425.1. Taxonomy (GTDB): domain Bacteria; phylum Pseudomonadota; class Gammaproteobacteria; order Pseudomonadales; family Moraxellaceae; genus Aquirhabdus. Next base: position 10,167 of record JASLJP010000029.1, on the reverse strand, counting down.
TTGCCCAAGATCGCAGCCTCATGCAGTGTGCCGACGATGAGGTTAAAGCCCGCATAGCGCTCCTGATCGATGGCCTGCAGATAGGCGAGGGGAGATGTGCGACCGGTCAGATAGTCGGCGACCAGTGCGCCGCGCGTCGGAGCATCGCTTGCGGGGGCTTTGCCCTCACGATAGTTGGTGATGACCGCCCAGCGTCCGCTACGCGTGATGCCGAGCCACGCCCCACCCGACTGTAGATCGCGCCCGGCGATGATCGGGCTATCCGGCCATTCGGCCAAGGCAGCGGCATCGCGGTGGAAAAACTCATCCCGATTGCCGATCAAGATCAACGGCCGATCCGGGATCACTTGCCACGCTAACGCCAATATACACATATCGATCCACTCAACCTAAACAGGCAACGCAAAACAACGTACGACCACACGCGCAACTCAACACAAACGAAAGCGCGCAAAATGTCATTCACAATGCGTTAGAATGCCGTAACTTTGAACCAGATACAATGAGCTGTCCATGCTGACCTACCCGCACCTCGACCCCGTCGCGCTCGCGCTCGGCCCGATCAAAATCCATTGGTACGGCATCATGTACCTGCTTGCCTTTGGCGCGGCCTATGGTCTGGCGCTATACCGCACGCGGCAAAATGAGCGTGGCTGGACCCCTGAGCATGTCGCCGACTTGGTGTTCTACGGGGCGTTGGGGGTGATTCTGGGTGGCCGCATCGGCTATATGGTGTTCTATCAATTCGACGTCTTGATCGCCAATCCTCTGATGCTGTTTAAGGTCTGGCAAGGCGGCATGAGCTTTCATGGTGGCTTTATCGGCGTGATGCTGGCGATGGTGATCTTTGCCCGCAAATACAAGAAAACCGCGTTTCAAACACTGGATTTCATTGCGCCGTGCGTCCCGACCGGCTTGATGTTTGGCCGGATCGGCAACTTCATCAATGATGAACTGTGGGGGCGTCCAGTCGTCGATCAAAGCTTTGCCTTGGCGATGAAATTTCCCAGCGGCGGTGATGTGCTGCGCCACCCTTCGCAGCTCTATGAAGCCACCTTTGAGGGCCTGCTGCTGTTCTTGGCCTTGTGGATTTTTTCACTGAAACCCCGGCCACGCATGGCGGTCTCGGCGCTGTTTTTGCTAGGCTATGGTGTGGCGCGTTTCGGCATCGAATTCTTCCGTGAACCCGACTTTGACCAACACCTGTGGTTTGGTTGGATGAGCAAAGGCCAACTGCTGACTGTGCCGATGCTGGTGATCGGTGCGCTGCTGTTCATCTACGCCTACCGTCGCAATATCTATGACTGGGGCAGCAAATCGGTGCAGGGCAACGCGGACTTGAACAAACAGGAAAAACAGGCATGAACAACTACCTCGACCTGATGCGTCATGTCTTGGAACATGGCGCAGACAAAACCGACCGCACCGGCACCGGTACGCGCTCGGTGTTCGGCTATCAGATGCGCTTTGACCTGCAAAAAGGCTTTCCGATCCTGACCACCAAACGCGTGCACTTTAAATCGGTGGCGGTCGAGCTGCTGTGGTTTTTAAAGGGCGATACCAATATCGAGTATCTGAAAGAAAACGGCGTATCGATCTGGGACGAATGGGCGACGCCTGAACAGTGCGCCCGCTTTGGTCGCCAGCCCAACGATCTGGGGCCAGTCTATGGCCACCAATGGCGCAACTTTGGCGCGACCAAGCTACCGGATGGCCGCTATGCCAAAGACGGCTTTGACCAAGTCGCATGGCTGATCAACGAGATCAAGACCAATCCCGATTCACGCCGGCTGATCATCTCCGGCTGGAATCCACCGGAAGCCGGTCAGGTGGCGCTGCCCCCCTGCCACACCATGTTTCAGTTCTACGTGGCCAATGGCAAGCTGTCGTGCCAGCTCTATCAGCGCAGTGCGGACATCTTTCTCGGTGTGCCGTTTAACATCGCCAGCTACGCGCTGCTGACCCATTTGATCGCCCAAGTGTGTGACCTTGCAGTCGGTGACTTTATCTGGACGGGCGGCGACAGCCATCTCTACAGCAATCACTTCGAGCAAACCGCGCTGCAGCTCAGCCGTGAGCCGCTGCCGCTGCCCACTCTGGTGCTGAATCCCGAGATCAAAGATATTTTTGCCTTTGAATACGCCGATATCACCCTAGAGAACTATCAGCACCACCCTGCGATCAAAGCACCCGTCGCGGTCTAAAACGCAGGTCTGCAGCACTACGACAAGGAAGGCTATGAGCTGGAATGGCATCGAAATCGTCCACGTGGTGGCGATGGACAACAAACACTGTATCGGCGTGGACAATCAATTGCCCTGGCATCTGCCCGCCGATCTGCAGCACTTTAAACAGATCACCCAAGGCGGTGTGATCGTCATGGGGCGCAAGACCTTTGACTCGCTGGGTCGACTACTGCCGAATCGCAGCCACTGGGTGCTGACGCGTCAGCCCGACTGGCAGCATGACGGTGTGCAGGTGGCACAGCAGCTCGACGACCTACTGACGGGCGCCGCCGCGGATGCCGTGGCGCGCGGTCAATCGGCCGTCTACATCATCGGTGGTGGCGAGCTGTTTAGCCTGACCCTGCCGCTGGCGGATCGTCTGGAGATCACGCATGTCGCGCTCGATGTCCACGGTCATGCCCACTACCCGGATCTGCCGATCTCGTGGGTGGCCGACGACCATGATAGCCCGCCGCTGGTGGACGAAAAGACCGAAGTGCTGTTCCGCTTTGTCACCTATCGTCGTGCACTCAACGATCCGCTGCCTGCATCTGGCGCGGTTTAACACAGCCTCTACGCAAACTCTGATCGCAGCAACACGCAATATGCTAACGTAAGGCGTATATCCACCTCTCACCTATGCAGGGACTTGCCATGGCCGCGACTACCCCCATCGAACCACCCACAGCGGGCTTAGAACGCGCGATCGTTGGCGGTGGCTGCTTCTGGTGTACCGACTCGGTGTTTCGCGCCGTACGGGGTGTGCAGCACGTGGCCTCCGGCTATGCGGGCGGCGCCCGCCCCGGTCCTAGCTATGAGCAGATCTGTAGCGGTGCTACGGGTCATGCCGAGGTCGTGGCCATCGACTTTGATCCCAGCCTGATCAGCTACGCGCGCATCCTCGATATTTTTTTTGCCACTCATGATCCGACCACCCTCGACCGTCAAGGCAATGACATCGGCAGCCAGTACCGCTCGGTGATCTTTTACACCAGCGCTGCCCAGCAGCAGACCGCAGCAGCCACGATCGCCGCGTTGAAGGCAGAGGGCATCAAGGTCGTGACCGAGCTGTCGCCTGCGCCGATCTTCTATCGCGCAGAGGACTATCATCAGGATTACTTTAACCGTAATCCCGAACAGGGCTACTGCAGCTTTATGATTCCGCCCAAGCTGTCGAAACTGAAGAAATACTTCGCCGACAACGCGCTGTAACACTAAGGGCGCACTATAGCCTGCAGTGTCTAACTTTACAGAGCATCCCATGAAAACGATCTGCGTCTATTGTGGTTCAAGTGCAGGCCGCGATCCGCGCTATATCGAGGCCGCGCAAGGTCTGGCACGGGCGATGGCAGCGCGGGGGATCGCGTTGGTCTATGGCGGCGCGCATATCGGCGTGATGGGTGCACTGGCGGACGAGATGCTGGCGCAGGGTGGGCATGTGATCGGGGTGATTCCCGAACGGCTGCAGATCCCCGAGGTGATGCATCAGGGCTTGAGCGAGATCCACATTACCCGCTCGATGCATGAACGCAAAACGCTGATGGCGACACGGGCCGATGGCTTTATCGCGCTGCCCGGCGGCATCGGCACGCTGGAAGAGCTGTTTGAGATCTGGACGTGGGCACAGCTCGGCTTTCATGCCAAACCGTGCGCCCTGCTCAATGTGGCTGGCTACTATGATCGGCTGCTCGGCTTTCTGGCCCATGCCAGTAATGAAGGCTTTGTATCGAGTCGCCATCAGGCGCTGATGATGGTGGAGCAAGACATCGACTGCCTGCTGGATCGTATGGCAGACCAACCGCAGACGCTACAAAGCATCCTGCCGCTGCCCCGCCTCGATCTGGCCGAGACTTAATACCCGCAGCACCCGGCGGGCGACTTCCCACCCAGGACTATACGCGGAGCATGCACCATGACGATCGCCACCCTCATCTGGGGTCTGCTGTTTAGTTCGATCGGGATCGGCTATTTTATCTATGGCCGCAAGCAAGCACGACCCGTCATCAAGTACAGTGGTCTGGCGCTGATGGTCTATCCCTACTTTGTGCCCAACACCCTGCTGGTGATCGTGATCGGCGCGGTCTGCATGGCGTTGCCGCTGATCCTTGAAATCTAAGCCCCCGTCGCTCCCGCGCATAAAAAAAGGCCGTACAGGACTCCTGTACGGCCTTTTGCTGCTCAGATCAGATCAATGCGCGGGATCGCTGACAAAGGCCAGATCGGTCAGGCCGGCCGCACTTGCACGCGACAAGACTTGCGCCAGCGTATCGTACTTGGCTTCGCGGTCGGTGCGCAGATGCAGGGAGGGCTTGGTCGGCTGCTGGGCGGCCGCATTCATGCGTGTGGCGACTTCGGCCAGACTCACTTCATCCTGATTCCAGTGGATCACACCTTTGGCGTCGATACTCAGCGTGACCACCACGGGTGGATCAGGCTGCACTTGGGCATCGGCTTTCGGCAGGTTGAGCTTGACCGCAGGATTGACGATGGTTGCGGTGACCAAAAAGATGATCATGAGTACCAGCATGATGTCGATCAGCGGGATCAGATTGATCTCGCTCATGCCTTGGTCTTGGTCGTCCCCTAAATGGAAACCCATTAGATTTGGCCTCCAAGCAGATGCTTGGCCGCAGGCAGGTCACTGCCTGTCGCAGGGGTAGACAGCAGCTCGGCAACCAGCAGGGAGTGGGCTTGGTCATGCAGTTTGTTGACCAGCACGCGGTTGATGCGCACGCAAAGGTTATACGCCAGTACCGCCGGGATCGCCACCGCCAGACCCAGACCGGTCATGATCAGTGCTTCGCCAACTGGACCTGCGACCTGCGCCAGACCCGCTTGGCCGGTTTGACCGATATTGGCCAGCGCATGGAAGATGCCCCACACAGTACCAAACAGACCCACAAACGGCGAGACCGAGGCGATGGTGCCCAGTACGGTCACACCGCGCTCGACGTCGTTACGGGTGCGTGCCAACTGCTGCAGCAAGGCTTGCTCGGCGACATCGCGGCGATACTCCAGCGAGAGATTGGCGCTTTGCTGGGCAACCTTGGCCACCGAAGCATTCAGGTCATCGACCGCGGTGACGCTGGCTTGGCGGGTGGCGAGGACACGCAGGATCAGAATCGTCCATGTGGCGATCGACATGACCAACAACAAGAACGACAATGATTTGCTCAAGAGATCTGCATGTGTCCAAAAATCAGTAAAGTTCATAACCACGACCCTTGTATTGGCTCAACCGCATGAGATCGGCAGTTGATTAAAATGAAAATAGAGTAACACTAAATTGGTGTGCTGCCTGCGTACGTCGCAGGCGAGGGGTTTAATCGCCGATGCTAAACTCGATCGGCACATTGGCTTCGATCGGAATCGCCACGCCGTTCTCCCGGTAGGGCTTGAGCAGGGATTTCTTGACCGCAGAGACGGCCACACGATCTAACTCGGCACTGCCGGATGACTTCTTGACCGTCGCGGTCTGTACCATGCCATCGACACTCACCAGAATATGCACGATGGTCGTGCCTTCAAATGCATCGCGCTTGGCGCTGTCCGGAATGACTGGCGCAGGCTTACGGATAAACGAGACGCCTTCGATCAGCTTCGGCTGAACGGGTTCCGGCTTTGCCGGACGAACCTCAACAGGCTCAGGCTTGGACTCTGCGACCACCGGGGTGGGCGGCGTCTTGTCAATCACCTTTTCGACCGGCGCAACCACCACAGGGCTTGGCGCAGATTTCGGGGCGACCAGAATGGGTAAGGGTTTCGGTTTCGGCAAATCTTTGACGATCGGCACCAGCTTGGGCTTGACCACTGGCTTGGGTGGCTCTGGTTTCGGCTTCGGTGCATCGGGCACGATGCTGATCAGACGAACCGCGATGGGTTTAGCGATGGGTACGCGCTTGGGCGGTGGCGGCATGAGCGCCAGCACCACGAGGGTCAGCGCATGCAGCACCAGCACCGCAACGAGGACGATGAGCAAACGGGGGCTTAGGCGCGCGTGCCGTTCCATCGGCATATTGAGTTCAGTTCCTATGGGGCGCTGCGTCGTACTTAACAGTGCAGTAGACATATCCAACCTCAAAAACAGTACCTGACGGGCGCGTTAGATAAACATATGCGCTGTAACCTGCACAAAGATGCAAGTACAAAATCTGCGCGCATTATAAATGATAACCACTCTCAATTGCAAATTATCTCTCATTTCGCCTATGCAGCCTGTCGAGGCCGTCTGCATGACGACACAATATTTATGTTATAACATTGCAATTTCATGTCATTAAAAAACCGACCAATGCCGGTTTTTTATCTATCGGGGGTGGCGGTCGACCCATACGCGGGTGTGCCGTCTTAGATCCGGGGTTTGAGCCGCGGGGTCAGGGCAGCGGGTGAGGCTTTAAACTGGGTCAGCACGCGGTCGATGGCTTTGAGCTGGGCTTGGGCGGCGCGCTCGCCTTCGAGGATACTCTGCTGGCGGCTGTTGAGATCGAGTACGCCGACATTGCCGACATTGGGCTGGATGATCACGTCAGCACCGGCCAGCTCTTTGTCGATGCCCTGTTTGCCCATGATATTCAGGGTTTGGTCAAAGACACTAAAGGCATTGCTGGTCTGCCCCGGCTTGGGACGTGCCGAGATATCCACGGCGATGACGATGTCCGCCCCCATATCGCGTGCAGCACTGACCGGAATCGGACTGACCAGTCCGCCATCGACGTATTTCTTGCCCCCGATCAGGGCGGGGATAAAGACATTGGGAATACTGCACGATGCACGTACGGCCTGACCGGTATTGCCACGGGTAAATACGGTCTTGGCACCGCTATCCAGCTGGGTCGCCACTGCGGCAAAGCGGATCGGCAACTGCTCGATTGGGCGCTGTTTGACTTGCAGATTGACATAGTCCTGCAGTTTTTGGCCGATCAGAAAGCCTTGGCTGCTCAGGGTCATATCACGGATATCGACCTCCTGCAGCGCCAGCGAGGTTTCTTGCAACTGATAGGCGCTCATGCCGCTGGCATACAGGCTGCCGACAAAGCTGCCCGCGCTGGTGCCAGTGATGATCAGCGGACGGATACCATGGGATTCGAGTACTTTAATCACGCCGACATGAGCAAACCCTTTCGCACCGCCACCGCCCAAGGCCAAGGCGATGACTGGCGGACGCGGCTGGACGGTCGGGGTCGGCGGTGTGACCACAGGCGTGGTACAGCCTGCCGTCAGCAGTGCCAGGCCGAACCCCATGGCTGCCCACAGTCCGGTTGTGGGACGAACGGCGGGGGGTGTCACGGCAAATTTGGACATGGCAAGGCGTACTCAGACTAGAACAGAATGTGGAGTCGTAGATTCTGACAGATTATGCGCGTTTTATCACGGTGCGTAGTGGGATCGACAAACGCGAGGGGTCGGCTGGCGACGTCTCGGCATAATACGCAAGAATCTTGGGCAAATCTGCCTCAAAATCACCGCTCGGCTCAAAAACGCCCAGAAATTTACCTTGCTTATGGTCGTAGTCATAACCGTAGAGGACGATGGGTACCCCTGCCGCATGGGCGATGCGATAAAAACCGCTCTTGAGGCTCTCGGCCGTATGGCGCGTTCCTTCAGGCGCGATCCCGATCCACACTTTTTCGCGGCTGTTAAACACCTCGCAGGTCTGCTCGACCAGCCCATTGGCCGACTGACGATCAACCGGAATCATCCCGACCCAATCAAGAAACTTGCGCAGTGGCGGACGATAGATCGCATCTTTGATCATGATGTGCAGGTCTAGCCCCAGTGCCATGCAGATGCCGACCCCGATAAAGCCGTCTTCATTGGAGGTATGCGGTGCCGCGATGAGAATCGCTTTGGGCACATTGGGCACTTCGCCGATCACACGCCAACCTTTGAGCTGCAACAGGGTCGCCCAGAAACGGCGGCTGCTTTTGGTACCGCGCTGGGGCGTCTGATCACCGAGCGTAGGGAGGGTAAACTTCTGCGTCATCTTGAACCTCAGGATTCGGTAAGCTGGTCGGGTAACGCTAACCACCCGATTATAGACCAAAAGACCGTCCATAGCCTTGGCGTAGGTCGCCGACTTTAAGCGTACCTCCTGAACATTATGATCAATCTTGCTGCGGTGGACAACACCTGTGCACAGCAGCGATCCCGCACTTACTCCGGCGTTTAAGGCGCGACTTCGACGGTCAGGCCAAAGTTCACCACCTCTGTCGCGGGTTGCACACTGCGGTCAGGGTTGGCTGCAGGGTAGAGCGTGCTGATCAGATACACGCCCGGCTCATCAAAGCGTACGCTGGCGATGCCCTGCGCATCGGTCACCACGTTGGGACGCTCACGTTTGGCGTCTTTGTCATAGCCACTGGCACCGCGTGTGACATTCAGGGTGAGACCAGCCACTGGCTTGCCATCCTGACGTACTGCGACGCGCAAGCCGTCGGTGACATAGACTTCGCTCGGATGAGTGACCGGACGCACTTCAAAGCCCTTGCCACTGAAGTCGGCCAGCGCTGTCGGTGCGCCCTTGGTCATATAGGCCACGGCGCTGTTTAAAGTATTGCTGGTGATGACTTTGGCATCACTGGGCAGCAGCTCGGCGCGGATAGAGGTCGGTGCTTTGAGGGGCGCATCCGGTTTCGCCGTGCCGACGCCGTCTTTGGGGGGCTTGTTATGTTCGGCGTGTTTGTCGGGGTTGGCCTGAGTGGCAGCAGGCTTATCCGCTGGCTTGTCGGCCATCGGGCGCGGGGGCATGACGCGCAGCCACTGGCCGTCGATCTGGGCATAACGAGTCGGCAGCAGGGCGGTGTTGCTGGTTTGGATGCGATAGGTCCCCGATTTGCTGACATCGGTCTCGACCACGTTAAACTTGGTCAGCGTGGCGGTGGCGGTCAGTGCGCTGGTCGCGCCGTCTGGACTCTGGATCTGGTAGTCGGTTTTAAAATTGCGGCTAGAGACAAAAAATTTGTCCCCGGCGATCCCGCTTTGGATGGCGATGCTATTGGTGCGGGCATCGATATCGAACTGATCCGGCAGCAAAAACGGACTGGCTGCATACGCACCAGGCGCGAGCAATACGGCGCTGCTCAACAAGGCGGCAGCACAATGGCGCACGGGCGTAGACAACAGATGGCGAGACATGAGGGACACTCCAGTATACAGACGGCCTGCAGATGAGGACGAGAATAGCGAACGAATAGGGGCAGCGTAGCGAAAGCCGCCGCCTTAATCAATAGTTGATAATCACTCTCAATTGCAATACTATTCTCAAACGACGTCGCAGGGATCGTTTTCCCTGCCGGACGCCCCCTAAGGACATGGATCCTGTGTATATTTGCTGTCGGCCTCGCGCGCGCAATACACGTCTACGCAACACCCGCGCGCTCAGCGCGACATCTACGCATCACCTTTGAATATCATCTGCCCGTACGGAGTCATCCATCATGCCGCATTTCGTCTTACGCCCATTGGTGTTGCAGATCCTCGCGCTCACTGGCCTAAGTGGTGCAATGACCGTACACGCAGAGTCCGCACGTCCCAGCCAGCAACTGACTCAGCCGGCAGTGGCCGCCAGCCATCGTTTTCATCAAGATCATATTCTGGGCACCTCGCTCGATATGGTGGTGGTTGGTGGCAGCTATGCGCAGGCGGCGCAGGCCTATGCCGCGGCCACTCGGGAGATTGCCCGCCTCGACCAGATCCTCAGCACCTATCGATCCGATAGCGAAATCAGCGCGCTCAACCATCCGGCGCAAGACGGCAAAACCGTGGCACTGTCCAATGACCTGTACCGCGTCCTGCATGCCTGCGAAGCGTGGCACAGCGTCAGTTGCGGGGCGTTTAGCGCCCGTCTGGGACAATTGATCCTCGCCAAACAACAAAATCCCGATCTCGAAGCCCACGCACTGGCGCTGATGGCCAATAAAGCCGCCACGGCACAGGTCGAGCT
>JASLJP010000021.1 GCA_030152425.1 Aquirhabdus sp. | reverse complement strand
CGGTTGATAGCAAAGTGGCATTGCTGTCGGTGCGTGGGTCGCGGTCAAACATGCCTTGCTGGTCGGTGAGGATGATGAGCAAATCAGCGCCGATCAGGGCGGCGACCAAGGCACCGAGGGTGTCGTTGTCACCAAAGCGGATTTCGTCGGTAGCGACGGTGTCGTTTTCGTTGATCACTGGAATCACGCGCCAGTCAATAAGCTGACGCCGGGTATTACCGCCATTGAGATAGCGCTGACGATCGGACAGGTCGTCATGGGTCAGCAGCACTTGGGCGCTTTGGATCTGATGCTCGAGCAGTGCGCCCGACCAGGCTTCGACCAGACCCATCTGGCCGATGGCAGCGCAGGCTTGTAGCGCGGGCAGATGATCTGGACGGCCGCCGAGTTTCATGCGTACCATGCCTTCGGCCACAGCGCCGGAGGAGACCAAGATCACTTCACAGCCTTTGGTGTGTAACTCGGCCAACTGCCCTGCCCAACTGGCGATGGCAGTTCGATCCAACCCTTGACCATTGGCAGTCAGGAGGGCGGAACCAATTTTGACGACGATTCGTTTACAGGCAAGTTGACGCTTATTCATGTAGTGCTCTAAATTAACGTTTTCATATATCCGTGAGCCTAGGCTGGCTTCAGCCACGAATTATAAGGGATTCAGGACCTCCTGTGTTGTATGCATTCTACTGCCAAGTAGATATTGCCGTTTGATGGTGCACGGCGTTATAGTGGTCTGGCACGGTTTGGTTGCTGCCAACCGCTAAAAACAAGAAAAGGAAAATACCATGCGCTCGCCAAAGTCGGTCGATAAACTGGAAGAGTTAGGTCGAGTCCGATTATCACGTTCATTTTATATGCGTGATTTTCTCTATAGCGAGATCAGCAATATTTACGGCATCGCCAATATCCCCGACGATCCTGATCTGGCGATTCGAAACGGCACGCGCCTGTGTGAAGATCTACTGGAGCCGCTGCAAGATACCTTTGGCCGCATTGCCATCCGATCAGCTTATCGCTCGCCTGCGGTCAACCAGCTCGGCAATGAAAAAGGCCATAACTGTGCCGCCAATGAAAGCGATTATGCGGGGCATATCTGGGACTATCCAGACAAGGACGGCGGTCTAGGAGCGGCAGCCTGTATCGTGGTGCCATGGTTTTCGGATGCGATTGCGTTAGGTGCGGATTGGCGATCGATGGCCTATTGGATTCATAACCATCTGCCCTATAGCCAGTTGCATTTTTTTCACAATCAATGCGCTTTTAATATTGGCTGGCACAGTAGTCCTGAGCGTTCAATTTTTAGCTATATCCATCCGCATAAAGGCTTTCTGCTGCGTGGTGAGCCACCGCATGAGGAGTTTGCCGCCTACTACGCAGGCTTCCCTGCTCTGCAAAAAGACTAAAAGACGGGCATAAAAAAGGAGGCTGATTGAGCCTCCTTTTTGGGGTTATTGATTAACGCACATACTCATATTCGACATCGTAGTCATCTTCGTTCCAGTCGTCGAAGTCATCATCTTCACCAGCAGCTTCACGCTCGGCACGACGTGCAGCACGCAAGGCTTCGCGCTGCGCGATGGCGTTTTCACGGGTTTCTTGTTCCAGACGCTGACGGCGCGCACGCTGAGCTTCGGCAAAGTCCGGCTCTTCGGCTTCGCGTTCACGCTCCAGATCAATCTGGTCCATCAGGTAGTAGACCACGGCTTTGGTGCCTTCACCGGTCAGTCCCGAGGTGCGGAATACCGGACCTGTCCAGCCCAACTCAGCAACGATGTGGGTGCAAATCGCGTTGTGTTCTTCTTCCGGCACTTGATCAAGCTTGTTGAGCACCAGCACAACTGGCAACTCGGCCAGAGCTGGCGAAAAACGTGCCAGCTCTTCAAAGATCACTTTGGCATTGTGTGCTGGATCGGATTGATCCATCGGCTGAATGTCGATCAGATGCAGCAGAATACGGGTACGCGCCAGATGTTTAAGAAAGCGTATGCCGAGGCCTGCGCCTTCAGCGGCACCTTCGATCAGACCTGGAATATCGGCCATGACGAACGAGCGATAGCGGTCGGCATCGACCACACCAAGGTTTGGCACCAGCGTCGTAAATGGATAGTCGGCGACTTTCGGCTTGGCGGCACTGACGGCACGGATAAAGGTAGATTTGCCAGCATTTGGCAGACCCAGTAGACCGACATCGGCGATGACTTTCAGCTCCAGACGAATATCACGCGCTTCACCGTCAAACCCTGGCAGGGCTTTGCGCGGTGCGCGGTTCGTCGAGGATTTAAAGTGGGTGTTGCCCAGCCCACCACCACCACCGGCCGCAACCAACAGACGGTCACCGCCTTGGGTCAGGTCTCCGATTACATCACCGGTGGCGACATCGACGACGGTGGTGCCGACGGGCACTTTGAGGATCACATCAGGGGCAGCGCGACCTGAGCAGTTGGCACCGCGGCCGTTGTTGCCGCGCTCGGCGCGGAACTTGCGGGTATAGCGATAGTCGACCAGTGTATTGGCATCGATATCGGCTTCGATAATGATATCGCCGCCCTTGCCGCCATCACCGCCATCGGGTCCACCAAAGGGGATATATTTTTCACGTCGAAAGCTGGCTACGCCATTACCGCCTGCGCCTGCTTCGACATAAATTACTGCTTCATCGACAAAGCGCATGGCATTGCTCCCGTAACATAATAAGAGGTTGTTTTCACGACCGCATATTATGCCACATTTGCACGGCAATGATGCTAGAGAATTGCTGAATTGGACTGGGAGGGGTGTTTAGTCGGCATTAGTCGTACTCGATGTCGATCCCATC
>JASLJP010000322.1 GCA_030152425.1 Aquirhabdus sp. | reverse complement strand
ACGACCTTGAGTCCTCCGCGCTGTATCAACATGTCCTGCTCCTTATCGCCCTATGCCATTTTTAAATAATTGCGTCCACGCTTGCTTAGCGGCGGCGCAGAAAACCACTGTCTTGCAGCAGCGCCATGGTCACACCGGAATCCGGCTGGCCGGCGGCATCACTGTCTGCAGCACGGTCACCGAGCAAGAGACGCTCGAGGTAGCGCGCCAGCACGTCGACTTCAAGATTAACCTGACTGCCCACCTTCCAGTCATTGATGGTGGTGTGGCGGGCGGTGTGTGGTACCAGATTAAGGCTCAGCACATTGCCGCTTAAGGCATTGATGGTCAGGCTGATGCCATCGACCGTCACCGAGCCTTTGTGCGCAAGGTATTTGGCCAGTTCGCGCGGTGCGCGCACTTCGTAGTATAGCGAGCGTGCGTCCTGCCGCTGGACGATGATCTCGCCGATGCCGTCGACATGACCGCTGACCAAGTGCCCGCCAAGACGGGTGGTCGGCAGCAGCGCTTTTTCCAGATTGACCTGTGTACCGGTTTTCCACTGCCCCAAGCTGGTGTGGCGCAGGGTCTCGCCGGAGACATCCGCCACATAGTAGTCGGCGCCCATCTCGATCACGGTGAGGCAGATGCCATTGGTGGCGATCGAGTCGCCCAGATGAACGTCAGCCATCGACAGATCCCCTTTGCCACTGCCCGTGGTCTGGATCGTCAGGCGCACATCGCCACCCTGTGGTGTCACGGCACGTACGTTGCCTACAGCTTCAATAATTCCAGTAAACATAACCATCCCAATCTAAAGAAATCTGCGTCTTTGCACGACAACTGCTGCAGCGACCTACACTTACCCAAAGCAACATCTACATACCCAATGATACACAGCGCGCTACCACACTTAACATAATGTCCATATTTAAACCGTGACATGGGCAGATAATCATCTCAGGCGCTTCCAACCCGCCAGAGCTTAACCCCCAGCCATCCGGTCGTCATATATTAACCGAATAGCCGGGCTAAATCTCTGAACCATGCCTTGGAACAACGGAAAACATGCAATGCGCAACAGGCATCCTGAGCAACATCGGAAGGATCATTGCAATCACGCCTGAGGCAAATTTTTTGGTAAGACTGCTACACATTTTTCCATTTAGGAGATTCATATGAAAAAATTATTCGTCATCAGTGCCCTGGTCGCTTCGATCGCAGGCACCACCGTCGCCCAAGCCGATGAACAATGGCGCGGTCAAGACAATAACCGAGGTAACCATGGCAACGGCCAAGGTTACGACAACCGCGGCGACCACAATGGCAATGGCCATCAAAACTGGAATAATCGCGGCAATGACCATCGTGGCGATGCAGCGCGTTCAGTCTGGCGCGGCGGTAATAACCCAAACTGGCAAGGTCAGCGCTACCATGCGCCCACCCAGTACTATCGCCCATCCGGCTATCAAGTGCGCACCTGGAACCATGGTGACCGTCTGCCGCGCAGCTATCGCGCCCGTCAGTACTATGTGACCGACTACCGCACCTATAACCTCGCACCACCGCCATACGGCTATCGTTATGTCCGCGTTGACAATGACGTGGTCTTGGCTGCAGTCGCCACCGGTGTGATCGCCTCGGTGATCCAAGGACTGTACTACTAATCCCCGCCGCTACACGGCCAGCAAAACGCGGCACTCCGTTGATGAGTGCCGCGTTTTTTTATGCCTTGCCGTCGCTCGGCCGCAAGATCCAGCGCAGATCATCGCCGACCTGCATGACCCTGACCGTCTGCCAGCGTAGCTGCTGGCTCATGGTGGTCAATGGCAGATTAAACATCGCCCGCGCGGCTGAGCCGAGCACGGTCGGCGCCAGATAGACGATCAGCTCATCGACCAACCCCGCGTCGATAAAGGCTGCGGACAGCGTCGCACCCGCTTCGACCAAGACATCGTGGATATTTTTGTGCGTTTTGAGTTCATCAAGCAGGCGCTCAAGGTCGTGATACGGCCAGACTTCAGCAGGAACAGCGCCCTGCCCGACGACCAACACACTGGCGGGGTCGCGCAGCAACTGCGCATCCAGCGGCAGTCGTCCCTGCCGATCCAGCACCACCCGCAGCGGCTGAGGCACGCTGGCGATCTCCGTGCCATCGGCTAACTCACGCACATTGAGCAAGGGATCATCGGCCAGTACGGTGCCAATGCCGGTGATCACCGCACCACTCAAGGCACGCCAATGCTGAACATCCCGGCGTGCGGCCATACCGGTGATCCATTTTGACTCGCCCGAGGCCATGGCCGTCCGGCCATCTAGACTGGCGGCGACTTTGAGGCGGACATAGGGACGCCCACCTGCCATGGTCTGCAGAAAACCGGCATTCAGCGCACGCGCCTCGGCCTCACAGACGCCGACGCGCGTGGCGATACCAGCGGCCTCGATGCGCGCCAGCCCTTGACCGGCGACTTGCGGATTGGCATCCAGCGTCGCCATCACCACCCGACCCAGCTTGGCGGCGATCAGGGCATCGGCACAGGGCGGCGTACGGCCAAAATGACTGCACGGCTCCAGTGTCACATAGGCCGTCGCCCCAGCCACAGGATGCCCCTGTGCCGCTGCATCGCGCAGGGCATAGACTTCGGCATGTGGCTCCCCGGCTTTGGGATGAAAACCAGCCCCCAGCAACTGTCCATCGCGCACGATGACACAACCGACCGCCGGGTTTGGACGCGTGGTATAGCGGCCGCGCGTCGCAAGGCGGATGGCCTCAGTCATCCAGTAGTGGTCGGCCTCATCCTCATTCAGGCCCGCGACGGGTGAGCGCTCACTCACCGCCATGCCCCATCTGGTCGATGGCATGTTTAAAGGCTTCGACATCCTGAAAATCGCGATAGACCGAGGCAAAGCGGACATAAGCCACATGGTCGAGGACATACAGCGCATCCATCACCGCCTCACCGATCAGGCGCGACGGGACTTCGCGCTCACCGAGGCTGCGCAGCTTTTGGCTGATCTCGGACAGCGTGGTGTCGATCTGATCGAGGCTGATCGGGCGCTTTTGCAGCGCGTGCTGCAAAGAGCGCTTCAGTTTGGCTTCATCAAACGGCTCATAGCGGCCATTGGACTTCATCACGCGCGGCATGACCACATCATACGACTCAAAGGTGGTAAAGCGTTCACTGCAGGTCGTGCACTCGCGGCGACGACGGATCTGGCGGCCTTCGGCAGCGAGGCGGGAGTCGATGACCTTACTATCTGGCGCATTACAGAATGGACAATGCATAACGGCTTATGACTGTTTGATGAAAGATGGCCGTAGTTTAGCAAAAATGCAGGCCAAAAAAATGAGCGCCGAAGCGCTCATTTTTAGGATTCCATCGCGAGGGTTAAATTAACCTTCGATACGTTCACCGTGTTGCGATACATCCAAGCCTTCACGTTCAGCTTCTTCAGTCACACGCAGACCGATGACTACATCAACGATTTTCAGCAGGACAAAGGTCATGACACCCGAGTAAATCAGTGTCGCTACGATGCCTTCTGCTTGAATGATCAATTGATCAAAGACTGGCTTAGGATCGGTACCGGTCACCAGTTTGGTGGCGAATACAGCGGTCAACAGCGCACCGGTGATACCACCGATACCATGTACACCAAACGCATCCAGCGAGTCGTCAGCTTTGAGCAGACGCTTGAGGCCAGTCGCACCCCAGAAACAGACCGCACCTGCAACCAGACCAATCACCAGCGCACCGCTGACATCGACATAACCTGATGCTGGGGTGATGGCAACCAGACCCGCAACCGCACCTGATGCACCGCCCAGTACTGACGCACGGCCACGAACCAGACGCTCAACGGCCAACCAGCTCAGTGATGCTGCTGCGGCTGCAATTTGAGTCACGATCATCGCCATTGCGGCACGGCCATCGGCACCCAACCAGCTACCGGCGTTGAAACCGAACCAACCTACCCACAGCAAGCCAGCACCGATCACGGTCAGGGTCAGGTTGTGCGGTGCCATTGGCTCTTTACCAAGACCCAGACGTTTACCCAGTACATAGGCTGAAACCAGACCTGCGATACCCGAGTTGATATGAACAACAGTACCACCGGCAAAGTCCAGCGCGCCTGCAGCAAACAGGAAGCCTTTTGCATGCCATACCCAGTGACAGATTGGGGAGTAAACCACAATGCTCCACAGCGCAATGAACACGACAAATGCAGAGAATTTGATACGCTCAGCAAATGCACCGCTCATCAGTGCCGCAGTGATGATGGCGAAGGTCATTTGGAACACCATGAACAGGCCTTCAGAGATGGTGTAGGCAGTACCCGCCGCATCCGTCCAGACATGATCAATGGCGACGCCGCTAAACAACACGCGGTCAAAGCCCCCAATATATGGTGCCAGCGCATCGGATGCCCCGTTACCAAATGCCAGTGAGTAGCCGATCACGACCCAAACGATGGTCACGACACCAGCCGCTGCAAAGCTATGCATCATGGTACCCAGTACGTTTTTGCGACGTACCATACCACCGTAGAACAGCGCCAGACCGGGGATGGTCATCATCAGAACCAGTGCGGTCGATGTGAGCATCCATGCAGTATCGCCATGGTCGATCTTTGGCGCAGCAGCAGGCGCAGCGGCTTCGGCAGCAGGTGCCGCAGCCGCCGCGTCTGCTGCAGGAGCCGATGCTTCTGTCGAAACAGTCGTCGTGGCAACCACGGCCGATGCTGGCGCAGATGCATCGTCAGCCATAGAGACTGTCGATGTGAGTAACGCGCCAGCAAAGCCTAGCGCAAGCAGTACTTGTTTCATAAAGGTGTCCCCTGTGCAATATCAATTTAAATGGCAAGTTTTCTTCAAATAGCCACTGCAATCGCTTTGGGCAAAGCGTTTACAGCCAATTCCTGAACCGTCATTGCTCGTCAGTCATCGAGCAGATCGGGCCTTGTCGCTTAAACCGCTTCTGGACCTGTTTCACCAGTGCGGATACGGATCACTTGTTCCAGATTGCTGACAAAAATTTTGCCATCGCCAATCTTGCCGGTGCTGGCAACGCGAGTAATCGCTTCTACTGCCTGCTCGACCATTTCATCCTTAATTGCGATGTCGATTTTTACTTTAGGCAAAAAATCAACCACGTATTCTGCGCCACGATATAATTCGGTATGACCTTTTTGGCGACCAAATCCTTTGACCTCAGTCACGGTGATCCCCTGCACACCAATATCGGACAATGCCTCACGGACATCATCCAACTTGAATGGCTTGACAACGGCAGTCACTAATTTCATTGTAAAACTCCTTTGCGCTTAACATATGATGTAGAAAGAACACGTACTTTTGATGTTAAAAAAACACATACTCACTTTGCTATTCAAAAACCGTACCAGACTGATATTGCCCGTAGAGATTACCGTAAAAAATCAGACACACGGCGATCATCTACATAATATTTTCAAGAAAATTGCCACCAAACGTAAATCACACCGAGCAATTCGGCTAAGATATCCGCGAGTGCCAAGGGCGCATTGTACAACCGCTCGGCCAGCTTGAAAGCAAAACCGACCCAAAAGTGTGCATTTAACCCGCTAGACGGTTTTTTGAGTCGGCTTCGCGCCGTCTGCTGGCCGCAGTAGTGGTCAAACCAAGACGTCGCGTGGGTCAAAGATGCCGGGATCGGCGCACAAGTCTGGGCATAGATCAGACCCAATCTGTTGTTTATGATCAGCTTCTACGCACATGCTGTAGGCTGAACAGGCTTTTTTCTTATACGCATCATTTAAGGGCAGTGCAGCACCATGTTAGAGCAACTTCTACAAGCAATCTCGGAACAAATTAGTGCACCTAAAGCCGACTTTGAAAAAAACCTGCGCGCATGGCTAGAAGGCACACTCGACCGCCTCGACATCCCCAGCCGCGAGCAGCAAGAGCGCCAAGCCCAGCAACTGCTCGAAGCCCGTCAGGCCATCAAAGCCCTCGAACAGCAAGTCGCGGCGCTTGAGCAACTGCTTACCCCCAACCCAACGCCACCGACCTCACCGATCTAAGCGCGCCAGCCCGCTATAGTTTTACGGCGATTTCAGGCTACACTCAACGACTACAACGACTCTATAGATAGCTGAACACACCATGTCTTTCGCTCAAGTCTGGACGCGTGCGGTGATGGGGCTGGATGCCCCACTGGTACAGGTCGAAGCCCATCTCAGTGCAGGTCTGCCCGCCCTGACCATCGTCGGCCTGCCCGAAGCGGCCGTGCGTGAAAGCAAAGACCGCGTGCGCTCGGCGATCCTGAATTCCGGATTTCAGTTTCCGACCCGTCGGATGACCATCAACCTCGCCCCAGCCGACCTGCCCAAAGACGGGAGTCGTCTCGACCTGCCGATTGCACTCGGCGTGCTGGCAGCAACGGGACAGATCAGCCCACAGTCCTTGGCTGGCCGCGAGTTTGTCGGAGAGCTAGCGCTCAACGGCGACCTGCGTCCCGTGCATGGTGTGCTGGCACTGGCACGTGCCAGCCATCTGGCCGAGCACGAACTGTTTGTCCCTGCCGCCAACAGCAGCGAGGCAGCGCGTATCGATGGCCTGTCGGTCTGGGGCGCAGCAAACCTGACCGCGCTGTGCGCGCACCTTGAAGGGGCGGCATTGCTGCCTGCCACCGTCAAACCACCAGCACCGCCCGCGACTGCACCATTATTGGACATGGCCGACATCAAAGGTCAGCACCGCGCACGGCGCGCGCTCGAAATCGCGGCCGCGGGCGGTCATTCGATCTTGTTTAGCGGACCACCCGGCACGGGCAAGACCCTGCTCGCCTCACGCCTGCCCAGCATCTTGCCGCCGCTGTCCGATGCCGAGAGTCTGGAAGTCGCCAGTATCTACTCCATCGCCAATGCCCAGCATCCCTATGGCCTACGCCCGTTTCGCCCGGTGCATCACACCGCCTCGGCGGTCGCGCTGGTGGGCGGTGGCTCACAGCCGCGTCCGGGCGAGATCACGCTGGCACATCATGGCGTACTGTTTTTAGATGAACTCCCCGAGTTTGACCGCAAGGTGCTCGAAGTGCTGCGCCAACCGATCGAGTCGCGCGAAGTGGTGATCTCACGCGCCGCGCGGCAAGTGACCTTCCCGGCCCAGTTTCAGCTCATCGCCGCCATGAACCCCTGCCCGTGCGGCTATGCTCACGACGGCAGTACGCGCTGTAAATGCAGCCCCGACATGATCGCGCGCTATCGCGCCAAGCTGTCCGGCCCTTTGCTGGATCGCATCGACCTGCATATTGATGTCCCCGCCCTACCGGTCAGCGATCTGCAACAAGCCAAAGCCGGCGAAGCCTCCGCTGCCGTACGCGAGCGCGTGTTGGCCGCACGCCACCGCCAGATCGCACGGCAAAACACCACCAATCAAGCTCTACAGCCCGCCCAGCTCGACCGCTATATCGCGCTCGGCCAGCCTGAGCAGCAGCTTATGCACACCGCGCAGACCCGTCTGGCACTGTCGGCGCGCGCCTACCACCGCGTGCTGCGCGTGGCGCGCACCATCGCCGATCTGGCGGGCAGCACCGATGTGCTGGTGTCGCATTTGAGTGAGGCGCTGGGCTATCGCGGCTTTGAGGCCAGCTAACTGCACTGACAATTCTGCACTGCATATGGCCACAGAATTTGGCATGATCAGCGCAGCACCCTGCATAGACCGTATCGCGTTAGATCTGGAGTGATGTCGATGGAACGCTCGCTAGCACTGATCATCCCGGCCGCAAAGGTCATCGATGATGGCGATATGCTGCTGTATCGCGCCCTGCCTTTTACCAGCCGCCAGTCTTTGGGGCCTTTTGTCTTTGTCGATCATTACCGCCACCACAGCAAACGCGGCATCGGTGATAAACCGCATCCGCACGCCGGCATCGAAGTCATCAGCTATCTGTTAGAGGGCAGCGTCGAGCACCGCGACAGCATGGGTTTTAAAGACAAACTCGGCGCGGGGGATGCACAGTGGATCTGTGCCGGGCGCGGCATCTTGCATGCCGAGCAACCGGCAGGTGGACGCCATGGCTTGCAACTGTGGACGAGCCTGCCACCCGAGCTGAAACACACCGAACCCCGCTATGCCTCGTTCCGTCACGATGCCATCCCGGAGGTCAAACAGATCGGCTCTCGGCTGCGGGTGATCGCAGGGACGGTCAACGACATCACCGGACCGATGCACACCCTGACCCATGCCGTGTTTGCCCATATCAGTCTGGATCCGGGTGCCAGCATCACGCTCCAGATCAATCCCGAGATCGAACTGGGCGCGTATGTGCTCAGTGGGGCAATCATCGGGCTGGCAGACCGCGCCCTAGGGGTCGGCAACTTGGCAATCTACGGCTCGGGCGAGACGGTGACCGTGACGGCATGCCGCGATCAGCATACCGAGTTTGCGCTGTTGGGCGGTGCGCCTGTGGTAGGGGCGCTGCTGTTTTCCGGGCCATTTGTCATGGATACCCCAGAGCGTCTGGCACAAGCCA
This sequence comes from Aquirhabdus sp., assembly GCA_030152425.1. GTDB lineage: Bacteria > Pseudomonadota > Gammaproteobacteria > Pseudomonadales > Moraxellaceae > Aquirhabdus. Next base: position 327 of record JASLJP010000322.1, on the reverse strand, counting down.
AGCACGACTTTAACAGTGGCCAGATGGGTCGTCTGGACGGCGTGCCATTCTGACCCCAGACGTCCCGCCATAAAAAAAGGGCGACCACGTGATGCACGGGTCGCCCTTTATGTTGCGCGCAGCTTATTTCGGAATAGTCAGCGACCCATGTTTAGCGCTGCCGACATAGAAGCTCGGCGTGGTGCCCGGGAACAGGATAAACGGCGTCATCTCGGAGGACGGGAACATATTCGGATAGCGTGCGTCACGCTTGGATGGTCCGGCAATGGTCATCTCTTGCACCATCGAGATGTATTGATCGATGGAGTTTTCCAGCGTGTTGCCGTT
>JASLJP010000314.1 GCA_030152425.1 Aquirhabdus sp. | reverse complement strand
CCGCACATGACCTGTACCGAGGCTACATCTTGAAGACTCTCCGCAGCGTTTAGTCTTCGCGACGTGGTGCCAAGGCCAGATAGGTTGCTGGGTTTTGGCGTTTGCCATTCAGCAGTACTTCATAATGCAAATGTGGTCCGGTACAGCGGCCAGTACAGCCGATCATCGCAACTTCTTGGTTCTTTTTAATGCGGTCGCCCACAGAAACCAACAGACGCGATGAGTGACCGTAGCGGGTCACATACCCATTACCATGGTCGATTTCGATAAAGTTGCCATAACCGTTCTTCCAGCCGGAATAAACAACAACACCCGTACCGGTCGCATAGATCGGTGTGCCATACGGCGCAGCCAGATCGATACCCGGATGGAACTCGCGACCACCAAGGGTGCGATAGCCATACGGTGAAGTCACACGGGCATTGGCGACAGGCTCTACAGCCAAGATATCACCCAACTGAACTACAGGCTGGGTACGGCTGGTCAGCGATTGATTCAGGCTTTGCAGACCTGACTCACGGCGCTGGACTTGCTCAGCCACTTGGTTGATGGTGTCAGAGATACGCTCCGAGCTGGTCATAGGACCTGTTGCAGAGATATCAAAGTCACCGCCGATCCCATCAGCATTGCTGTGATGATCATGTTCTTCATCGGCATCAGCCTTGATCAGACCGCTCGACACCAGACTGGTCGCCAGCTGGGTCTGATCTTGCCACAACTGCGCGATAGGCGCGTCTACAGTGGCAGCGGTCTGGCCAAATACGGACAGCGTTGACATCTGCGTCGATGCTGTCTTAAAAACATCTTGTTGCTCTGCGGCATAGCTCAGAGTACTAACAGTAAGACTACCCCAAACAGTAGCCGCTAACATCAGGGTGGAACGCGCAAACAAAGCTCGTTGTACACGAAGCGTCTTCAATTGCATAAAAACCTCATTTCTAAAAACTGCGGATTTGGTCATGTTTATGTATCAACATCCATTGTGGATACATGCCTTCGTCAAATGACTTGCTGTACTGCCGCAGCTTCGTTATCGTAGCAAGATAGATGCCATTTTCGATTACGAACCTACTCAGACAAGCCGAAGAGACTCATCACACACATGAAACTTCCTATTCAGCCGTTCAAAAAATCGCATTCCAAGGCTGCCGAAAATTCCCATTCACCGAAGCTTCTTCCCAAAACTAGTTTTCAGAAAAAAAACTTCCAAGATCTCCAGACACACATTGCATATCTGAAGAATTTGACCGACATAGTTTTACCGGTATTGCATCAAATCTTACCGGGTTTTGAAACGTGGCAAGTTGCATCACTGGAGGGTGATGTGTTGTGCATTGCCACAGACCAGCATTCAGCGGCCAGTCAACTCAAATATCTGCAGCATCATGTCCTCAAAGCACTCGAACAGCGTCCAGAATTTGCTGCCGTACGGCGAATCAAGGTTGTGATAGAAATCCAGCCTACCCCCAAAACCATCAGTCATGGGCGTCTCCCTGACCTAAGTCCTGAGGTCAGACAGATACTGGACGATGCTGCGTCAGCATTCCTAGACTCTGATATTAGCGATACACTACGACGACTGGCAAGAGATAAGCGATAAGCGGATAAACGGGTAAGCCATAGCGTCGGTGGCGATTTTTGAACACCGCCGCCTTTATACGCTGTATTTATTACTGTTTTATGTATTAATCTGCTGCAATGTAGTGAATCGGGCATTTATTCTTGTCATCAAATGTCACAAATTCATAACATTCTGGTTGGTCAAGTAATGCACGAAGTAGCTGATTATTTAACGCGTGGCCTGATTTGTAACCATCAAACTGACCAATGATACTGAAGCCGAGCAGGTATAAATCCCCGATGGCGTCGAGCATTTTATGACGGACGAACTCATCGGCAAAGCGTAAACCTTCGCTATTTACGATGCCATGGTCATCGACCACGATGGCATTGTCCAGACTGCCGCCCAGTGCCAGATTGTTGGCCTGCATATATTCGATATCACGCAAAAACCCAAACGTCCGCGCATGGCTGACTTCTTCGACAAAGCTGGTGGTGGAAAACTCCAGCTCGGCCGACTGATGCTCGGCATCAAAGGCGGGATGATCAAAGTCGATGGTAAAGCAGACGCGAAAGCCGTTATACGGGATAAAAGCCGCGCGTTTGTCGGCGACCAGCACTTCGACCGGTTTGATGATGCGGACAAAGCGCTTCAGGGCGTTTTGTTCGACGATGCCGGCGGTCTGGATCAGGAACACAAAGGGACCTGCGCTACCGTCCATGATCGGGACTTCCTGCGAGGTCACGTCGATCATGAGGTTATCTATGCCGAGGCCGGCCAGAGCGCTCATCAGATGCTCGACCGTGCCGATCCGCGCGCCGTCATGCTCTAGGTTGGACGACATGGTGGTTTCATTGACCAGCAGAGCTGCGGCGGGGATTTCGACCGGTGGATCGAGGTCAACACGACGAAAGACGATGCCGCCATCCTCTACATGCGGATGCAGCGTCAGATAGACTTTCTGACCACTGTGTAGCCCGATCCCCGTGGCGCGGATCGTGCGTTTAAGCGTGCGTTGCCGTACGGCAGATTTCAGCATTTTTTTATTTCAAAATATTACAAGACAGCGCCATGCTAACATTGATTGGCAAAACTGCCAACTCTCCTAGCGGGATTTGACACTAAAAACCAGTGCCGCAAACATCAATCGTCACCCGTGTGGCGCAAAAAAAGCCCATCACTGTGATGGGCTTTTTTGTAGATCCAGACGCCCGATCACGGGCGGCGGGGGGATTTGCTTAGCGTTTTTGCTGGTTTTTCAAGAAGTCTTGAATGCGGATCGGCGATCCGGCAGCACGCTCGGCCGGCGCTGCGGCAACCGGCTCGGCCGCAGCCAATGGCTCGGACAGTCCGGTGTGACGACGGTCGATCGCGGGGGCATCGGCATCGTCCAGAGGCAGGGCCACTTGGTCTTTGCGGGTTGGGATCGGACGGCGCTGCTGCGGCATGATGCGCTCATCACGGCTCAGGCCGGTGGCGATCACGGTGATGCGCAGCTCTTCACCGGCTTCAGGGTCAACCACCATACCGACGAAAATATTGGCATCTGGATCGGCGATCTGGGCGATCACTTCACCAACGATGCTGAATTCGTGCAGTTTGACGTCTGCCGCTGTGATATTGACCAACAGACCTTGCGCGCCTTCGAGCAGCACGTTGTCCAGCAGCGGGCTGCGGATGGCCATTTCGGTGGCGATGCGGGCGCGGTCGTCGCCTTTGGCGGTACCGATACCCATCATGGCATGGCCACGGGCGGTCATCGCGGCACGGATGTCGGCGAAGTCGATATTGATCATGCCGGGGTTGATGATCAGGTCGGAGATGCCGCGTACTGCGTTCAACACCACGTCGTCCGCGCGTTTAAACGCGTCGACCACCGACAGATTGCTATACACGCTCATCAGCTTGTCGTTCGGGATGGTGATCAGCGAGTCAACATACTGTGACAGGTCTTCGATACCGCTCTCGGCCGAGGCCAGACGGCGCTTGCCTTCAAACTGGAACGGGGTGGTGACCACGGCGACGGTGAGGATGCCCATTTCTTTGGCGATCTCAGCGACGACTGGGGCTGCACCGGTACCGGTACCGCCGCCCATACCGGCAGTGATAAACACCATGTCGGAGCCTTGTAAGGTTTCACGGATACGTTCGTGCTCTTCTTGCGCGGCCAGACGGCCGACCTGTGGGTCTGCACCGGCACCGAGGCCACGGCTGGTCTGCAGACCGAGCTGGATGCGGTTTGGCGCGGACATGCGGTCCAGCGCTTGACGGTCGGTATTGGCGCATGCAAAGGATACGCCTTTGATGCCGGAGCGAACCATGTGTTCGATCGAATTGCCGCCACCGCCACCAACACCGATCGCGGTAAAGCGTGCCAGTCCGTTGTTGTCGGCCGTTTCATCTTGCACCAATGTATAAGCGGACATGGTGTACTGTCTCCAAAATTAATAATGCGGCAATGGCTAGTCGCTTTTGCGAGCTATTCTAAACTAGTTGCTGCCTAGTCATTGCACGAAATCATGTGATCATACGTTTAAGTTCTGTTGAGTTCCCTAATCGTGTCGGACAACTCGCGCTATCCACACCATTCGTCCCCAGACTCTACAGAACAACCAATTTGAAACCATTTCAAAACCGAAAATCCGCGCGATGACACGCGGCAAACCCTTTAAAATATTGAGCGCAGCACATCCACCATGCGTTTCCACGGGGTGACCATCAAGCGGTTGACGATCTGCTCACCGCGACCGGCATCGCGATCGGCCTCTTCGCTCCAGCGCTGGCTTTCGCTTTGGCTATAGAGCAGCAAACCGCTGGTGGTGGCGAAAATCGCACGATGCAGCAATGGCTTGCGATCATCACGGATTTCCACACTGGCAGGATGATTGCCCAGATGCACCGGCACACCGGTCGCCTGACGCGCGAGGCTGACGATGCCTTCGATCTGACAGGCTGCGCCGGACAGTACGATGCCATGACGCAGAACGCCAAACGCACCGCTATCGACCAGCAGACGACGGATTTCTTCAAAGATCTCTTCATAGCGGGCGATGATGATGTCCGCCAGATCCATCCGGCTCAAGGTCAGCCCCGGATTGCTGCCGACACCGGCCACATGGATCATCTGATCGGCACGGATCAACTCGCGGTTGACGCCGCCATAGCGCACTTTCAGGGTTTCGGCTTGTTCGGCCGAGGTATGCAGGACCGACGCGATATCGCGCGTCACATTCTCACCACCGCGCGGGATGGTGTGACTGAGGATCAGGCGGTTTTCCAGATAGACGGAGATCGCCGTGGTGCCTGCGCCGATATCGACCAGACAGACCCCAAAATCTTTTTCATCACGCAGCAACGTAGACTCGGCGGTCGCCAGATTGGCGATCACCATGCGCTCAACACCAATATTGGCCAGCTTTAACGCCTTATCCAAATTTTGCATGGTGTTGTTCGGCAGCATCATCAGATGATAATGACCTGTGATGGCGTGTGCAGCCATGTTGATCGGATACTCTGCCCACTCGTCGCTGTCATCAATGGCGATGCCGAGCGGCACGGAGTTGATCAGGTAGTGGGTCGGCATCAGGTGACTGCTCTTGGCAGTCTCTAGGGTGCGAACGATCTCTGCGGTGGTGATCGTGCCGTTGGCCACGGGTGTACGGCCAGACGCGTTAAAACTTTGCAGCTCGGGACTGGGGATCGCCACCCACGCGCTGTGCACGCGGCAGTCGGCCATGTCTTCGGCCAAGGCGACGGCTTCTTTGATCGAGGCCACGACCTTGTCCATATTGCTGATCATGCCTTTGTTCATACCGCGGTTGATGGCGTGACCGAGCCCAATCACTTCAATCCGATCAGCGGCATGAACACGACCTATGAGTACCGCAACTTTGTGCGTGCCGACATCTATCGCCACGATCGTCGGTATTGTTTCAATCTCACTCATCTGTACAGCCCACTTTTTACACCGCCCATAGTCAACATTCGATATACACCACCCAGGTCATGCACCTATTCTATGCATAGCATAGCGCGTAAAACCCGGTTACTTCAAAAAACCCACAAAGCGCCTCACAATCACCTCTAGCCCTCCGCTTAAAACACCGCTGCCCCACGCAAGCATGCACAGCGCGTGCCTAAACCGGCGGCTTATAGCTCGCTGGTCACCGCGACGGCAGCGACTGGCTGCGTGGTCGGGATTATCGCAGTTGGCGCGGCGGTGTTTGCAGCCAGCCGACGAGTGGCGGAGGCGTCTTTCCACTGCAGTGCCATGCCATTGCGATAGCGCAGATCCACTGCCGCAATCCGTGGCCACAGGCTACGCAGTTTTTCATCCTGCTGCCCCAGTTCACTAAAGCGCTGCAGCTTGAGATTGGTCTGCTCCTGATCGACGATCACGCGCAGGCCGCTGTCAAACGACATAAACCACGTCATCCGGTCGGTCAGATACAGCTCTTTTAAGCGTAAACCGAGTGGCACAAACCACTGATCAATCTGCTGATACTGCTGCATCATCGCCAACGACTGACTGGTCGGGCCATGCAGGAGTGGCAACTCCTGATGCGCCTGCCATGCCGCCTCGGTAAACACCACACCGCGACCGCTCAACAGTCGACCACTACCCCAGCGCGCGATGGGCTGACGCGGAATGACCCGCACCAGCAAACCATCCGGCCAATGGCGCGTGACGGTGACGCTCTCGACCCATGACAGCGCGAGCGCGGCATCACGGATACTGGTCAGGTCGGCACTAAAATAATTTTCATGCACCAGCGGCTGAATTTTTTGCTGCAACTGACGCTGCTGCACGGCGCTGATCTCGCCGGTATACATGACTTCGGCGACCGGCGCGTGACGCAGACGATGCGCGACGCCCCAGAGCCCCATGCCGCACAGCACGAGGGCAGCACCCATGAGTATCCAACTGCCCCAATCCGACATTTTTTCGCCAAAGGACCGCGGTGCAGCCTGCGGCGCGCTTTTTGCGCTGCCTTTGCCACCTTTAGGATCGGCAGGTTTGCGGGAGAGTGCGGGGGATTGTGCCATGTCTAATCGTTACTCAACTGGCGTGTATGGTCGTTGCACTGAGGTCGGCGTGCGGGATCACGTCCGCCGTCTCGGCATGTAAAGTCTGGCCCAAAATCTCGACACACAGCTCGGCAAAGGAGAAGCCGACCGCACGCGCAGCCATCGGCACCAGCGAGTGGTCGGTCATGCCCGGCACGGTGTTCACTTCCAGCAGCCAGAAGCGGCCTTCCTGATCCTGCATGGCGTCGATCCGACCCCAGCCGGTGGCGCCCACGGCGTCGAAGGCTTGCACAGCCATGGCTTGCAGGGCTTTTTCTTCACTCTCGCTCAGACCCGATGGGATGCCGTACTGGGTGTCGTTGCGCACATATTTGGCTTGATAGTCGTAGAATGCCACGTCTTTCGGTGGCTGCAGGCGGATCACTGGCAGGGCTTTGCCGTTTAAGATCACCACGGTGAACTCGCGACCGGTGATCCAGGCTTCCGCCATGACCACGGCATCATGACCCCGGGCGGCGAGATAGGCCGGCTCAAACTGCGCCAGCGACTCGACCTTGCTCATGCCGATACTGGAGCCTTCATGCACGGGCTTGATGATCAGCGGCAGACCCAGCTCGGCGATCACGTCGGCCAGATTGGTTTTTTCATCCAGCAGGCGATAGGGCGCAGTCGGCAGCCCGACGCCTTTCCACAGTTGTTTGGTGCGGGCTTTGTCCATGCCCAGCGCCGAGGCCAAAACGCCTGAGCCGGTATAGGGGATATTCATCCACTCCAGCAGGCCTTGGATCTGGCCGTCTTCCCCCCCGCGACCATGCAGCACGATAAAGGCGCGGTCGTACTGGGTCAGATCGGTGATGGCACGCACGGCCGGGTCAAAGGCCTCGGCCTGTACGCCCGAGCTTTGCAGCGCGTCCAGCACTGCCTGACCACTTTTCAGCGACACTTCACGCTCGCCGGAATTGCCACCGAATAACACCGCAACTTTGCCAAATTGTTCCATAGTTTTTAAACTCATGTTCTCTCAAATACACCGCTATCGATCGTCTGATGCCACCGCGTCGCTCCGCCAGCCCACGCGTTGTACTGTGTGACTAACCGCGCAATCTAGCATGCGCGACCTGCCGTCTTATACGCTTTCTTGGTATCTTTTTATATCGCCTTAACTCGCGGATGAGTTTATCTGCAGATACAGGGCTTTCGCCGCCAGATCGTTAGACACCGCACCGACATTTCCCGCGCCTTGGGTCAGCAGCAGGTCGCCAGCATGCAGCAAGCCCTGCAGTACACGCGGCAACTGCTGATCGACCGGATCGACCAGAATTGGCTCGACCAGACCGCGGGCACGGATACTGCGTGCCAGACTGCGACTGTCGGCACCGACGATGGCTTTTTCTCCCGCCGGATAGACTTCCATCAGCAGCAGCACATCGACATGCGACAGCACCTCGACAAAGTCTTCAAAACAGTCGCGGGTACGCGTATAGCGATGCGGCTGGAATAGCATCACCAGACGGCGGTCGGGATGGCTCTGCCGCGCAGCCTTGATGGTGACTTCGACTTCTTTGGGATGATGACCGTAGTCGTCGACCAAGATGATGTTGCCGTTGTTGTGCGGATATTCGCCCTGAATCTGGAAGCGACGACCGACACCGGCAAAGCCAGCCAGCGCACGGCTGATCGCTTCGTCACTGACGCCTTCATCGCTGGCGATACCAATCGCGGCCAGGGCGTTCAGCACGTTGTGCAGGCCGGGTTGATTGGTGGTCACGGTCAGCGGCGCGCGGTCTTTGCGCAGCACGGTAAACTGGGTCTGCATGCCGAGCTGCACCACATCCACGGCGCGGATGTCGTTGCCCTCGCCGAAGCCATAGGTCAGCACCGGACGGCCGACGCGCGGCAGGAGCTCGCGGATATTGGCATCGTCGCCGCACAGCACGGCCAGACCGTAAAACGGCAGGTTATGCAGGAACTGAATAAAGGTGTCTTTGAGTTTTTCAAAGCTGCCGCCATAGGTTTCCATATGGTCGGCGTCGATATTGGTGATGATCGCGGCCATCGGCTGCAGGAACAGGAACGATGCATCGCTCTCGTCGGCCTCTGCCACCAGATAGCGGCTCTCGCCGAGCTGGGCATTTTTGCCGAGGCTATTCAGCATACCGCCGATCACGAATGTCGGGTCGAGGCCTTCTTCGGCCAGCATCATGGTCAGCAGGCTGGTGGTGGTAGTTTTACCATGCGTACCCGCCACGGCGATACCATGCCGGTAGCGCATCAGTTCACCGAGCATTTCGGCGCGTTTGACCAGAGGGATATGCTTCTGGATCGCGGCTTTGATTTCCGGATTTTCATGGTCGATGGCGGTCGAGACCACCAGTACATTGGCGCCTTCGATATTGGCCGCATCATGACCGATAAAGACTTTGACCCCCATGGCCTCAAGGCGCGCGGT
>JASLJP010000299.1 GCA_030152425.1 Aquirhabdus sp. | reverse complement strand
GGCGCTCGAAGTCTTTCTTCTGTAGCTCGACTTGGCTGGCGGCGTATTCACGGCATAGCGCACGGAATTTGCTGGCGTCGACTTTGACCCCAACCTTCCCGACTTTTTCTTCGACCTTTTGCTCAATCGGCAGACCATGGCAGTCCCAGCCAGGCACATAGGGCGCGTCAAAGCCGGACAGCGTCTTACTCTTGAGGATAATATCTTTGAGGACTTTGTTGACCGCATGGCCGAGATGAATCTGGCCGTTGGCGTAGGGCGGGCCATCGTGCAGCATGTATTTCGGCTGGCCGGCGCGGGCGGCGCGCACTTTGCCGTACAGGTCGTCGGCTTGCCAGTCGGCCAGCCACTGCACTTCGCGCGTCGCCAGTTTGGCCTGCATGGCAAACGGTGTATCGGGCAGGTTTAGCGTCGGTTTGTAGTCTACGGCTGCAGGCGTGTTTGCCGCATCTTGCTCTGGCTTACGGTCACTCATCAGGTTTTATATTCCAATCCAATCAATTTTTTCCTATACAGGCTACGCCGGTATAGACATACGACACAAAATACAAATTAGGTTTAGCCAATCGTAATGGGCGAATCAGGGGTGGCTTGGCGAAAGGCGATCAGTTTGTAGACATCGTCCTGTATCCCATCCTGCAGTGCTGCCAGTGAGGGATAGTTCCGCTCACCGTGCAGGAAATGCAAGAAGGTCACGCGCACGCGTAAACCGTAGAGATTAACAGAAAGCTTGGCCGGGTATTCTGCGTGGGGTAAAAAAACCTCCAGCCGCCAAGTCTGTGCCACCTGCCCTGCCAGCGCCGGACGTGTACCGACATGCCCTGCACCAAATACACTGCCCGCGGCATAGCCCGGCAGCCCCTGCTGCTGGGTCAGCTCGGCCAGACTGGGGCCGTCGACTGTTTCCATCTCGACCGCATAGATTCCATGCAGGCACGGTGTCAGGCGGTTGAGCGCCACATTGGCCGTCGGAAAATCCAACGTGCGGCCGATCTGATCGCCGTACTGTACATGGCTGGTGATCTGGTATGGACGGCCGAGCAAGCGTGCCGCTGCGGCGAAGTCGCCGCTCGCCAGCAACTCGCGAATCCGCGTCGAACTGACACGGGCGTCGTCGACCATGATGGTCGGCAACACCGCAACGGGAAAACCATACTCTTTTAAAAACGTCACATCGCCAGCACGGTCACAGCCAAAACGGAAGTCATCGCCAATGACCAGCTCGCGCGCATTGAGGCGGTTTTTCAGCAGGTCGGCAAAGGCTTGTGCCGTCCATGACCGGAACGCCTGATCAAAACGCACCAATAATACATAGTCGATGTTCAAGCCTTTGAGAATCTCGACCTTTTCACGCCACGAAGTAATGCGCGGTGGGGCTTCGGTACCACGAAAGAACTCTTGCGGCTGCGGCTCAAACAGCATGACCAAGGTCTTGAGATTATGCGCTTGCGCGGTCTCTTTGAGGATCTCGATCATCGCCTGATGACCGAGATGGACGCCGTCGAAATTACCAATCGTCACCGCCAGAGGCGGCAACGTGTAATCGGCAGACAAGCTGTGCAAACGGAGCAGTTTCATACCTGACGCATCTACCCGACAAAAAAAGAGCTGCAAAAATAATAACTAAACGACATATGCGGCATATGACGGCACGACGTGCGACACAAAGCCACATCGGCCTTGGAATTAGCTGCATAGTGTGCCAGAAATGCACCGCCTCGTCTGCAATCCAGACCCATTTCAGTGCAACCCTCAGGTCACGGCCTGGACATCAATGATGGCGGATATGACGCGGTCTAAACCCTGCCAGCAGCAAACCAATGGCATACGCCACGGCTCCCAGCTCACATAAAGAGGCCAACTGGGCGATACGTCGCCACTGTGAGGCGTCCGCTTGGTAATACTGCAGACCCACCAACAGCACGACGACCATCAGGGCATTACCGCAAAAATAGCGCAAGCTGATCAAGCGCCAATGCGCCTCGAACTGATAGACCCCATTGCGCTTCAGGGCGTAGTACAGCATACCAGCGTTTAAAAACGCCGAGCAGGTACTGGCCAGTGACAAGGCAGCATGCAGCGGCAACTCCAACAGATGAAACACCCCGACCAAAATCAGGTTAAACACCATATTGGCCGCGACGGCAATGAGGCCGATCTTGACCGGCGTCTTGGTGTCTTGGCGCGCATAAAACCCCGGCGCAAAAATCTTGATCAGCATGAACGCCAAGATGCCGCCCGACAGGCCACGCAGCGCCCAGACGGTCATATCCACATCGTCTTTGGTAAAACGACCATGCTGGAATAACGCCTGAATCATCGGCTCAGCCAAGATGATCATGGCTAGACTAGCAGGGATACCCACGAGGGCGATGACTTGGGTCGCCCAATCCAGCATGCTTTTAAAACGATCATGGTCTTTTTCGGCATGGATGGCCGACAGCGATGGCAGGATGACGGTGGCGATGGCGATGCCGATCAAACCCAGCGGCAGCTCCGTCATCCGCTCGGCGGTATAGAGCCACGACACCGAACCTTCGCGCATAAACGAGGCGAGCACGGTATCGAGCAGCAGATTGATCTGGACCACGGACACACCAAACAGCGCGGGCAGCATCAGCTTAAGGATACGCACCACGCCTTCGTGTTTAAAGTCGACCTTGGGCACAACCAGCAGTTTTTTCTGCCAAAGCTCGGGGACTTGGATGGCCAACTGCAGAATACCCGCCGCCATGACCCCCCAGCCCAATGCCATGATGCCGGGCAAATGCCAATAGCTTTCCATGACCGGCGCCAGCCAATAAGCCGCGACAATCATGGTGATATTGAGCAATACCGGCGCAAAGGACGCCGTGGCAAAAGAGCCGTAGCTGTTCAAGATACTGCCAGCAAAGGCGGTCATCGAAATTAAAAACAAATACGGAAATGTCAGGCGCAGCAGCTCGACCGCCAGATGAAACTTGACCTCCTGACCATGAAATCCGGGGGCAAAAACAAAGATGACCAACGGCGCTGCCACGACCGAGAAGGTCGTGAGCACGCCCAAGATCAGCATCAGCGACCCTGAAGTCCGGCTGATGAGGATCTGCACTTCGGCCAAGGTCTTGGTGGTTTTATATTCGGACAGTACGGGCACAAAGGCCTGAGAAAAGGCACCTTCGGCGAACAAACGACGCAGGAAATTGGGGATCTTGAATGCCACCAAAAAGGCATCCATCAAACCGCCGGCTCCGAAGACATTCAGCAGCACCATGTCGCGTACCAGACCCAAAATCCGCGACAGCATCGTCAT
>JASLJP010000282.1 GCA_030152425.1 Aquirhabdus sp. | reverse complement strand
ATACACAGCATTACCCCACATCTGGTCTGCGCCGGCGCAGCCGATGCCATCGAGTTTTATAAACAAGCCTTTAATGCCGTGGAAGTCACGCGCTTGCCTGACCCGAGTGGCAAGCTCATGCATGCCATGCTGCGCATCGGCGACTCGGCCGTGATGCTGAACGATGAGTTTGTCGACTGGGGTGTGCTGGGACCCAAAACCGTCGGCGGCACATCGGTCACCCTCCATCTCTATGTAAATGATGTGGACAGCGCCTTTGCCCAAGCCGTGGCCGTGGGTGCGACCGTCAAAATGCCGGTCACCGATATGTTCTGGGGAGACCGCTATGGTGTACTCATCGACCCGTTTGGTCATAGCTGGTCACTGGCAACGCACAAGCACGATCTGACGCCAGCGCAGATCTCTGAGGCGATGCTGCAACAAAAACCCGGCGAAGGCTGCAACTAACCCATAGCGATCGGCTGTAGCGATCATGTCGCGACAGCCAAACCGCTCACCGTGATTTTGGAGTGCAACATGCGATTCTTGATCATCCACCAACTGAATCATGCAACGCACGAGGCCATGGCCACAGAGGCTGCACGCATCAAAACCCTGATGCAGCAAGACCCTGCCGTGGTGCAAACCGACGCTATCCTGACCGGTAGCGTGTTACAGCATACACACCCGGCGGCGCGCATCCAGCTGGGCAAAGACCATGCGCCGCAAATCGTAGATCCGTGGCCTGCCAGCACCGAACAGACCAGCAGCTTTATCATGATCGACGTTGCTGATCGTGCCGCCGCAGTGGCGTGGGCAGCGCAATGGCCTGCACGGGGTGATGACAGTATGATTGAGGTCCGGGCAGTTGGTTGCCCGGGTGGGGTGCACTGTGTCAGCGGTCATATACCTGCCGGCATCGAAGCAGATGGCACGCACTTCATGGTCATCATCCACGAAGAACAGCAGATCGGCGAGGGGCAAGCACCCGCACAAACGGTGCTGGATGCCATGGAACGACATAATATTGAAAGTGTCGAAGCTGGCATCCTGCTCGCAGGTCATGGCCTGCACCCCAGCCCTGACGGCGCGCGGGTGCGTTTTAAAGCAGGTCAAGCGACTGTCGTCGACGGCCCTTTTAGCGAGAGCAAAGAGCTGATCGCAGGGTACTGGCTCATCCATGCTCCATCTAGACTAGATGCTATCTCGTGGGCACAAAACTATCCTTATCCTCTCTTTCATCGTGCAACGATTTCAGTACTGCCCGTCGTCGGGTTGGACTGGCCGAGTCGCACCACCAGTCTCAATCTGTCAGGAGCTTGATCATGTTTAAACTCATCGCCCTCATCATTGTCATCCTGCTGATTGGCTTACTGGCCTATGCAGCGACACGTCCCGATAGCTTTAGCGTGCAACGCAGCATCACCATCAAGGCACCGCCGGAAAAGGTCTACGCCTTGATCAACGACTTTCATCATTGGACTACATGGTCTCCTTGGGAGAAGCTCGATCCCGCCCTGACCCGCCATTACAGTGGCGCGCCACAGGGCGACGGCACCATCTATGAATGGGTCGGCAACAATAAAGTTGGAACTGGCCGTATGGAAATCACCCATAGTCAGCCAGCGAGCAAGATCGTCATCAAACTGGATTTTTTAAAGCCGTTTGAAGCGCATAACACCGCCGAGTTTACCCTGCAACCGGTCGGTGACAACACCATACTGACCTGGCGGATGTATGGCCCCAACCCCTATATCGCCAAGCTGATGCAAGTGTTTTGCAGCATGGACAAGATGGTCGGCAAAGACTTTGAAACCGGTCTGGCCAATCTCAAAGCCCAAGCAGAGAAATAGTTCTTAAACCACCACCTTAAACAGGAGTAACCATCATGCGATTTATGATGCTCATGATCCCTCAGGGATACGAAAGCGCCACCCCAGAAACCGTGCCCGATGCAGATGCAGTCGCGGCAATGATGACATATAACGAATCACTGCAGAAAGCCGGCGTATTGTTGGCATTGGATGGACTGCATCCACCGGTCGCCGGTGCGCGTGTGTCCTTTCAGACCGGCAAGCCCGTCGTGACCGATGGTCCCTTTACCGAAACCAAAGAAACTGTCGGTGGCTACTGGATCATTCAGGTGAAATCAAAAGAAGAGGCCATCGAATGGGCGAAACGCTGTCCAGGCGGGGTCAACGAAACGATCGAAGTACGTCAGATCTTTGAAATGACCGACTTCCCTGAAGACGTGCAAAAAGCCGCCGAAGGCTTCAGTGACCTGCTGGCGGAGTCGGCCAAGTCATGACCGACATCCGCCGCACCATAGATGCCGTGTGGCGCATCGAATCTGCCAAGCTCATCGCAGTACTCACCCGCATGGTGCGTGACGTTGGCTTGGCAGAGGAGTTTGCGCAGGACGCACTGGTGGCGGCACTCGAGCATTGGCCCGCCACAGGCATGCCGGATCAGCCTGTGGCTTGGCTTATGACAGTCGCCAAGCGCCGCGCACTCGATCACTTACGCCGCCAGAAGCTCATCGACCGCAAGCACGAAGAGTTGGGACGCGACATGGAATACGAGCAACAAAGCATGCTTGATCATGACTTTGACACGGCACTCGAACAAGAAATCGATGCCCGCAATCAACCCAGCAATGCCAATATCGATGACGACCTTCTGCGTTTGGTCTTTATCGCCTGCCATCCCGTGTTGACCGCAGATGCTCAGGTAGCACTGACCCTCAGACTACTTGGCGGGCTGACGACCGATGAGATTTCTCGCGCTTTTCTGGTCAGCGAATCCACCATTGCCCAACGTATCGTCCGTGCCAAACGCATCCTGAAAGAGGCCCACGCACCCTTTGAACTCCCGAACCAAGATGAACTCCATAGCCGTTTAGCCTCTGTGCTTTCCGTGTTGTATCTGGTCTTTAATGAAGGCTATGCCGCAACTAAAGGGGATGACTGGATACGCCCATCGCTCTGCCATGAGGCGCTCAGGCTCGGCCGTATCCTGGCCGAGCTGATTCCAAGCGAGTCAGAGGTACATGGGCTAGTCGCCCTGATGGAGATTCAAGCATCCCGCTTCCACGCCCGAACCGACCGCCATGGCGCACCGATCTTGCTACTGGATCAAGACCGTAGTCGTTGGGATCATCTGTTGATCCAGCGCGGTCTGACGGCTTTAAAACGTGTGGACGGACTGGGCAAAGGCTATGGGCCCTATGCGCTACAAGCCGCCATTGCCAGTTGCCATGCACGTGCCTATCGCGCCGAGCTGACGGATTGGCAGCGCATCAGTGTGCTGTACGATGCGTTGGCCGTACTTGCGCCATCGCCCATCGTCGAGCTGAACCGCGCCGTTGCTATCTGTATGGCCTTTGGTCCCGCGCAGGGGCTAACGGTCGTGGATGCGTTGGTCGATGAGCCCGCATTACGCAACTACCACTTATTACCGAGTGTACGCGGCGATTTTCTCTTTAAGCTAGAACGCTATGCAGAAGCACAACGTGAGTTTGAACATGCCGCCAGTCTGACGCACAACACGCGTGAACGCGCCTTGTTATTAGAGCGCGCCAATCTATGTGTACGCGAGGGCAGAGTAGCGCGCTACTCCTAAGACATCACCCGCTCGATCAACGAGCAACACCCTAAAGGATATAGACCATGATCGAAGATCCCGTGATTTCCCATACCGAGTTACAACCCCTCGCAGTCATCCATTTGACCATCCCGCGAGAGCAGTGTCCTATCGTGATGGGACCCGCTATCCATGAGTTGCTGTCGGTCATTCAAGCCCAAGGCATCGCGCCGGCAGGTGCGATTTTCTCTCACCACCTCAAGCAGCCCTCGGAGATGTTCGATTTTGAGGTGGGCATCCCGGTCACCCAGCCGATCAAGGCCGCGCAGCGGGTTAAACCCAGTATCCTGCCGGAACGACGGGTGGTCAGCACGGTCTATCATGGCGGCTATGAAGGACTGGGCGCCGCTTGGGGAGAGTTTAAGGCGTGGATCGAGGAGGAAGAACTACAGCAAAGTGCAGACCTGTGGGAAAGCTATGTGGTCGGACCTGAAACCAGTCCAGATCCTTCTACTTGGCGCACAGTGCTAAATCAGCCCTTGTTGGATTAAGGCGTACGCATCAATTTTTTGCGCATGATGCATCAACCGCAGGCTTAACTGCGGTTGAGTTTTTTAGGGGCAGGGTACTGCTCTGGTTGTGGAAAAAACATCTGTGCCTGATCGATCACCACATAGCAATTTCGACCACTGCTTTTTGCCTGATAAAGGGCATGGTCAGCGCTTTTGATAAAGTCGGTGTACTGCTGATGTAACTGCGGGATCGTCGACGCCACCCCAACACTGACAGTCACATGTTTGGACACCGGACTGGACGGATGGGGGATCTCGAGATCCCGCACCAGCTGTAACAATCGCTCAGCATGTTTATCCGCTTGTACCTGATTGGTCATCGCAAACAGCATCAAAAACTCTTCACCCCCATAGCGGGCAGCAAGATCGCCACTACGCGCGCAGATCCCACCGATGGTCTCGGCGATCTTCTTTAAACAGCGGTCCCCCTCAGGGTGTCCGAGTGCATCGTTATAGTTCTTAAAATAGTCGATATCGATCATCATCACTGTCACGGGGGTACGATAACGCATCGAACGATCCCATTCTTTCTTGACGACTTCATCGAGATAGCGACGATTCGCGAGTCCGGTCAATGCGTCTTGCTGAGACAAGGTCTCCAGTTTATTGGCTTGCTCAACCATCTCCAGACGCGTCAGCTCAATCAAGCAACTCTGTAGATAGTTTTCACGATGCTGATGGTCGGTTGCATAGGCCAAACACATGCCCAAAAAGCTGCTGAAGGTATAGGTCCGATGCAGGAGCGTCCACTCAATTTGCCCATTGAAATGCGCGGTAATCACCACACCGAGTAAGCCACCAAACCAGCCTGCGATGATCGCGGTATAAAAGCGCATCCCGACAAAGCCATAAATGATCACCACGGCATACATCATTGCCGCGTGGTATAGCACGCTACTGTCGCCGGGGGCGAGCACGCCGATCATGGCAAAGGTGATGGCAACTGCAAAGAGGGAGCCGATACAGGTATAGAGGTCAAACCACTGCGCCAACGTTTTAAACAGAGAAAATACCCATGCGATGGTGACGATCACCCCAACCCAGCCATAGAGCATAAGCCAGTTGCGCACCTGCGTTTCGGGAAGAAGCTGGTATATACCCAGAGAGAGGAACAAATACAAAGCCAGAATGATTAAACCGCGCAGTCGAAACTCTCGAGCAGCTTCATTCTGATACTGTTGGCTGTATTTCTGTTCTAGTGTGAAAGGAAAAAGAAGAAAATACATCCGACTATTAATAAGCCGAACGATCTCATCTCGCTCCAACAGATTAGAACCTTCTAGCTTCATGCCTTGCACCCTTCGTGGTAAATTACCACATTACTTTATTATTCAGTCCTTTGCTTTTCTTCATCATTCCTTGGTGTACAAAGCTGATTATTCCTGCACACACACATACAAGCTATCACAAATATTAAGACTATTCTAAAGAAATTAGCGATTTGCCACAAAATTTTCTAAGAACAGCACAAACCTGTACTACACGGAACAGTTCCTGAATCAGCCATCCACAAAAACAGCAATAAAAACAATAAATTGGCCAAATAAGACAATAATTGTAAGTAAAATTTAATAGACGCCCTACAGAGACATAAAATAGCTTAAAACACCATAAATAATAGTCAGCACATCAGTTATAACTGATCATTCATCAGATTTAATTTAGGGGGAACGATATTCTAGATAACATCATGACGCTACTGATCAGTAGCCATCTAATTTATGAGAGTACCCAATGCTTAATTGGATATAAAAGAAAGCAACTAACCTTAAGTGACATTTATAAGGGCAGGTCGGCAATAATATTTAAAGCACTTCATCTGTAATCCAAATAGGACAGAACCCGTGGCTGTGAAGCATCGTCATGTTGCCGCAAATGGGCTGCAACGCAGCCTGTGCGCAGCAAGACAATGAGCTTCATCAAGCAAAGCGGCAACTTAGGGTGCAGCGATTAAGGGCTAAACACGACAAAAAAGAGCTCTCAAGTCAGCATTGAATGTTCCAAGAAGCACGAACTGCCATATTTATGTCGTCTTTAATCCAGCCAATAAGCACAGCAAGAGATAAATCTCAGCACGCAAACCGTAAGCCAAGCCCAAACCGGAATTGTGGATGATTGACTTAGATGCACGTGACAGCACGCTCATTCCGCGAGCCCGTATAAAAATAGACACCGATAAAACCAGCCATATGCATGATGTATCAAGACCTAAAACCTCACGCTGTTTTAATCCTCGTACGCAGCAATAGCGCGCGAGCATAAAGATATTTTATAAGCCGCTGCATCCGCACAAGAATGGTTAAACAAGAGGCTGGGCAGATTCAAACATGAAAGTATATCGTTATAGAGCAGCAGATGTTTTGTAGAGCGCAGGGGGTAAGTCGGCACGCAGATCTAAGCGCTATGATCCTACGCTGTTGCGTCAGTTATGTTATTTAACATAATATACATTATACGACATTAACACTGCGCTTTTTCAGATAAAACAAACACCTACTCTCGGTCTATTCCCGCGGTTATAGCCTGCGTACGCGCACGCAGGCCAGTTTTAGCGTCCGTTATCCCTACACATACGCGTACAGCGCCCACACCGTGTATGCATTGCCATATGGATGTACAGATCGTTTAGCCATGAAATACCGCTTCGATATTGTGCCCATCCGGATCACGAACAAACGCGCCGTAATAATTAGCGTGATAATGTGGACGCAGGCCGGGTTTGCCATTATCAGTGCCACCGGCAGCAATCGCAGCGGCATAGAATGCATCTACGATCTCGCGTGAGGTCACGCGAAATGCGACATGGATCGGCGGCTTATTGGCTTCGCCGCTATGAATCCAGAAATCCGGCTTGTGATTTTCGCCGTAGCCTACGACATCCGTGCCGCCCGTCATGGCGGCTGGAAATTCTGCCAGCGCGCTATAACCGATCGCAGCCAAAGCTGCCGTGTAAAATTCCTTGCTCTTGGCAAAGTCGCTGACTCCGACGCCCGTATGATCAATCATGACCTTCGCTCCC
>JASLJP010000272.1 GCA_030152425.1 Aquirhabdus sp. | reverse complement strand
TGGTTCATTTGTCTGATATTTCTTGGAGCGAGCAAGGCGAAGAAGCCATCCGTCGCTACAAGAAAGGCGACACCGTTGAAGCGGTTATCCTGTCTGTTGATGCAGAAGGCAACCGTATCAGCCTTGGCGTGAAGCAAATGAGCAATGACCCGTTCAACGACTACACTGCGACCAATGATCGCGGCGCAATCGTGAAAGGTACCGTAACTGCAGTTGATGCCAAAGGCGCAACCGTAAACCTCGGTAACGACATCGAAGGCACGCTGAAAGCCTCTGAAATCAATCGCGACCGCGTTGAAGATGCCACCAAGCATCTGACTGTTGGTCAAGAAATCGAAGCGAAGATCATCAACGTAGATCGCAAGACTCGTTCGATCAACCTGTCGATCAAAGCGAAAGACGAAGCTGAAGACCGTGATGCCGTGAACAACTTGAAAGCAGCAACTGCTGCTGCACAAGATGGTTCAGGCCCACGCACCATTGGTGACCTGATCAAAGCTCAGATGAAATAATCTGTAGCTGCATCGCGTGGAATAATATTCGCGCGCTCGCAATAAAAAGCCGTCTCAATAGGGACGGCTTTTTTATGCCTTGCTGACAATATGTGTCATTGCACTACAGTATTGTATCTAAGGAGTATTTTAGGGTAGACTCGATTGACGCGAGGTGCTATGTTCCTATGCAGCTGGGGCTAAATTGTTCTTTAAAGACAAATAGCTTAAGCGATATCACACGTTGAATTGCCTTGCATCTCTAAATGCATTTTTATAATGCAGCTATAGCACATGCAAAGGTGGATTGATCACGATACGCTGCCAAAAAAATATAAGGAGTGACACTGCAATGACTACTGGACTAAATAAGTCGGACATCATCGACCGCATGGCTGGTCAATACCATCAACTTTCTGAACCTGCAATCGAAGATGCGGTCAAAGTGATGCTCGAACAAATGATTGAAACCTTAACGGATGGCAATCGTATCGAAATCCGCGGTTTTGGTAGTTTTGCATTACATCACCGCGCCGCGCGTGCGGGTCGCAATCCCAAGACAGGGCAGGCCGTCGCGGTCGATGCCAAGTCAGTTCCCCATTTCAAGCCGGGCAAAGCACTGCGTGATGCAGTGAATCCTGAAAAATAAAAACGAAGCACTGCTATTCATGGAAGTTGCGCTAAGCACGGTCATCTGCGGATGAGAGCCGAATTCTAGTTCTCATTACGCCAGCATGTAACTCGGAGAATTATTGTGCGTTTTATTCTAGTTGTTATTCTGATTGCAATTTTTGGCTATTCACTCGCCCTCGTGCTCTTCAACCAGCCGCTGACTCAGGTTGATTTGCTGTTTGCACAAGTCCCATCTATGAATCTGGGTCTCCTGCTGGTATTGACCTTGGGGCTAGGCATCATTGTCGGCTTGTTGCTTGGCGTACTTGTATTCCGTGTGATTCAAAGCCGCTGGGAAATTAAACGTCTGAACAAAGAGCTGGATATCGTGCGCGCACGTCATGTCCAAGCTGCAGCGGCTGCCGCCGCAGCGGCTGCATCTGCTGCCGCTGCGCCCCCAGTGACACCGACTGCACAGCCTGCCTATGATGACAAAAACATTGTTCCACCGATGATGTAGGGGAGCGCGACAGTCAAAAAACCGAGCGTAGTCTCGGTTTTTTATTGCCTACTCGACGGAAACTTACAGGAAAGACGAGGCCGTCATGATTTCGTTAAAGTGTTCGATCTTTGTAGCCTTAGCGGTTAAAATACGCGGCAATTCAAGCCGTGTATTCAACCCTAGGTAAAGTTATGAGCCTTATTGTCGCCCTGGACACCCACTCCCATGATGCAGCACTGACACTGGCTGACCAGCTTGATCCAGCACGTTGTCGCGTGAAGGTCGGCAAAGAGCTGTTTACCTATGCAGGTCCCGCGGTCGTACAAGCGTTGCAGCATCGTGGCTTTGAGGTGTTTTTGGACCTGAAGTTTCATGATATCCCCAATACCACGGCACACGCCGTACAAGCCGCTGCTGATCTGGGGGTCTGGATGGTGAATGTACATGCCAGTGGTGGCAGCACCATGATGCGTACGGCTGCAGAGCGCCTCCGCCAAGGCGGCTATCGCACCCATCTGATCGGCGTCACCGTGCTGACCTCCATGGGCGCCACCGACCTGGCCGAGATCGGTATTGCTGTGAGTCCAGAAGCCCATGTCGCGCGTTTGGCTCAGTTGGCCTATGACAGTGGCTTGGCAGGGGTGGTGTGCTCCGCCCAAGAAGCCAGTCTGCTGCGCGCGCAGCTCGGCAATGACTTCCTGCTGGTGACGCCGGGTATCCGCCCTGCAGGCAGCAATGCAAATGACCAACAGCGCATCGTGACCCCCGCAGATGCCATGCGCTCAGGTGTAAGCCATATGGTCATCGGCCGACCGATCACTCAAGCCGCATCACCACGCCAAGCGGTTATCGACATCTTGGCCAGCCTCGACGCATCGTAAATAGCAAAAGGATGTTCCGTTTGGAAGAGCATCCTTTTTTACGGTTTGTCCTAGCGACAGGGTAGAGCACGCAAAACAACAGCCATAAAAAAACGCCCAATCTAGGGCGTTTTTTACACACAGCAGTTAAAGCAAATTATGCTTTAGCCAGTGCTTTGATATGCGCGTTTAGGCGGCTCTTATGACGTGCAGCTTTATTCTTGTGAATAATGCCTTTGTCAGCGATACGATCAATCACAGGTACTGCTTGCTTGTACGCTTCAGTAGCTGCGGTGTATTCACCAGTGGCAATAGCATTGACCACTTTCTTGATGTAGGTGCGAACCATTGAACGTAGGCTGGCGTTGTGTTGACGTTGTTTAACGTTTTGACGGGCACGTTTGCGAGCTTGGGCTGAATTTGCCACTCAAGCGACTCCTTTAGATGTAGGGTAATTGACCTTAGTTTTCACTTAAAACCAGTCATGACAGAAGTCGTGGCCTCGCTTAAATGCACTATTGGAACAAATTAAGGCGCGAATTATGCCGCGTTACCGGCATAAAATCAAGCGATCTCGTACGTTAAACATATTAATTTTATTATTTTTATAAAATTAGGCCATATTGTGGTGATGTACGGCTTTAGCCGAAGTACAGAACCGTGCTATGTCGTTGATTCGAGTATTGAAGAGGGTTCACTTCGCTCAAAATGAGGTTGACAGGCAGGAACGTTCACGGTCATATACGATGTCTAACACTTAAAATCAGGGCTATACGCCTAGGGGAATGATCATGTCTGAACAACCATCTGTAGGGGATGCACTTCGCACGACACATCAGCCGAGTGCCATCGTCATCGGCGCAACGGGGCTCGTCGGCCAGCAGTTACTCTCGCGTCTCTTGCTCTCTGGCCACTACGAGACGATTTATGCCATTGTCCGCAAACCTGTGGCAGAACCGCAAGCCACGCGCACCAATGCGACAACCCAAATCCGCTGGATTGTCATCGCCGACTTTAGTCAACTGGCAACCGCACTGGCCAGCTACGACCTCACCGGTGCGGATGCCTTTAGTGCACTGGGATCTACCCAAAAGTTAGCAGGCAGCAAGGCAGCTTTTTATCAGATCGATCACGACTATAACCTGGCCTTTGCACAGGCCGTCTGGTCACAGGGTGCACGCCATTTACTGCTGGTCTCGGCGCAGGGCGCCAACCCCAATTCACTGATTTTTTATAATAAAGTTAAAGGCGAGCTGGAGGCCGATGTCAGCAAAATTGATTTTGATTTTGTTTCAATCTTTAGACCTTCGCTCCTGCTCGGCGATCGACCGCATGATAAACGCCTTGGCGAAGGGCTGGCGCAGTCCCTGTTTAATCTCAGTAAACCCATCCTACCTGCAACGTTTAGCGCCCGCCCCATTGAAGCGGGCCGCGTCGCATTGGCTATGACACAAATGGCTTATTTAAAGTCGCTCCGCTATCGGGAAACCATGGCACAAGTACATGCCCACGTCGAGCACATTGGCCAATCGACTGAAACAACAGCACATAGCCATAAAGTCAGCATCTATTCGAACCAAGCGATGCTAAAAGCGACATTAAACGCATTCTAATGTGCTTATAATCGACCCTACATGATGCTGACCATGTCAGCAAACTACACCAATAGGAGTCCGTGATGTCTGATGCTCAAACTGTTCCTTTTGTCACATGCGATTTGTTGGATGATCATCCGGATACCCAAGTGT
>JASLJP010000195.1 GCA_030152425.1 Aquirhabdus sp. | reverse complement strand
CGCGAGGCGAGTTGCCTCGCGCGCTAGATGCGCTTAGAACGTACCGATGTAGAAGTCGCGTTGGATCTTGTCGGCGTTGGCTGGATCGTTGGCGTAATGATCGAACTCGGTCTCGCCCAGTGCACGCAGCACTTCTTCGTCAGTCCAGCTGACTTGAGCGGGCAGTTCGTCAGCACGCGACAGCATGGCAAATGCGGCATCGGCCATGATGGCTGGTGTACGCGCCATTTCCATCGCAGCGGCACCGGCAGCGATGTCGATCGCGGCAGTGGCGATCAGCGTGGCTGGCCACAGGCTGCGCACGGTGATGTCTTTGGCTTCCACCGACAGGCCGAGGCTCAGCAGGGTCATGCCGTATTTGGTGGAAGTGTACGGGGCAAACGCGCCCAACCAGCCCGGATCGAGGTTGATCGGAGGGCACAGGTTCAATACGAAACCGTTGCTTTTCTTCAGATGTGGCAAGCACTCGCGCATGGTGATCATCGGTGCGCGGGTGTTTAGCGCGTGCATCAGATCGTAGGCTTTGGTGCTGGTCACGGCAACCGGTGTGATGCCGAGGAAACCGGCGTTGTTGACGAGAACGTCGATGCCGCCGAAGTGTTCGACGGTCTTGGCAATCGCAGCGATCAGCGCGGCTTCGTCACGCGCATCGACAGCCAGTGGCAGGGCTTTGCCGCCAGCAGCTTCGATCTCAGCGGCGACCGAATGGATGGTGCCCGGCAGACGTGCGTGGGCGGTGTCTGACTTGGCTGCGATGACGATATTGGCACCTTCGCGCGCAAAACGCAGGGCGATTTCACGGCCAATGCCGCGGCTACCGCCAGTCATGAAAATGGTCTTGCCTTTAAAATTGGTGGTCATCTCTATTTCCTCATCACGTCAGGTCTAAATGGTCTTTATATAAAGCTGTGGCACAGTCTAGCGGGTCAAACAAATATCAAATTGGCACAGATGCTCATCTTTAGTGCCGTCTACACATCTTGCAACATTAACGCTTGAGTCGTTTCTTTTGCTGGGCATAAAACCAGGTGCGTACCGAGCTTAACGACGACGGGCTGAGGCCGATCTTGATCAGACGGACAAACAGCCAATCCGGCAACAAACGACGTGCAGGCAGCAGAATCATGGCATCCATCCCGACCGAGTAGCGCAGACGATTGCTATCGTCTTGCGCGGCTTGGTAGATGATTTGCGCGGCTTGCTCACGCGTGCAGCCGGTGTTGCCGATATCGTCCATCACTTGCATCTGGGCTTCGGCATACGCGCTATAGGCACTCTCACCCGTCTCATTGTTGCGATCACTCGAACCACCGAAGAAGTCGGTCTTTACCGCACCGGGTTCGATCAATTTAATCCGGATATTAAACGGCGACAGCTCGTAGATCAGCCCTTCGCTGTAGCCTTCCACCGCAAACTTGCTGGCGTTGTAGATGCTGTACAGCGGCAGTGGAATACGGCCAACGAGGCTTGATACGTTCAAGATCATGCCACTCTTCTGCGCACGGAAGATCGGCAGAATCGCGCGGCAGACTTCCATCAGGCCAAACACGTTGGTATCAAACTGACGGCGGATCTGCGCCTCGCTCAAGGTCTCAAACGCACCGATCAGGCCGTAGCCAGCGTTATTGACGATCGCGTCGATCTTGCCAAACCGGGCGATGGTTTCGCTGATGGCTGTGGCGATCGAGGCATTGTCATTCACGTCCAGAAACGGGCAAATGACATTGGGCAACAGGTGCAGTTCGGTCTCTTTTTCTGGCTCCAGCATCGTGGCGGCGACTTGCCAGCCCTTGCGCTGAAACAACTCGGCCGTGGCTCGGCCGATACCGGTGGAACAGCCTGTGATCAATACCGTTTTAACGCCTTGCTGCTTTGCCATCGTCTACTTCCCCATTCAGACTGTGCGTCTAGTTCAGGCGTATCTAATCAACGCGAACTCATATTATTGCTGGGCAAGATCGCGCCTGCCCGGTGGATTTCACGTCGTGGTGCACTATATGCGAATATGTATTCACATTCAATTCGCATATCGTGACTGCGCGGTCGTCAGACGGCGGTTAGACCGCCGCCGCCAGACGCGCACCTTGGTTGATCGCGCGCTTGGCATCCAGCTCTGCAGCCACGTCTGCGCCACCGATCAGATGAACGGTTTTGCCCAAGGCTTTAAGATCAGCTTGTAGCTCGCGGTTTGGCTCTTGACCGGCACAGATGATAATGTTGTCTACATCCAGCACTTGGGGCTGATCCGCCACGGTGATGTGCAGACCGGCATCATCAATGCCGACATAGCTGACACCGACCAGCAAATTGACCTTTTTCTTGATCAACGCTTCGCGATGGATCCAGCCGGTGGTTTTGCCCGGGCCGGTGATCTTTTTGGTTTTGCGCTGTAGCAGCGTGATTTCGTATGGGCTTGGATCGACCTGCTCGACCACGCCATCGACCCCACCGCGCGCCGCAAGTGTCGGGTCGATGCCCCACTCTTTGTTAAAGGTGGCGATGTCGAGACTGGCGGGCAGATGTGCCGGATCATGGGCGAGGTATTCGGCGGTATCAATGCCGATGCCGCCCGCACCGATGATCGCAACGCGTTTGCCGACCGGTTTTTTGTCGCGCAGCACGTCGAGATAGGTCACCACTTTCGGATGATCGAGGCCAGGGATATCGAGGTGACGCGGCGAGATGCCGGTGGCCAGCACGACTTCATCAAAGTCTTTCAGGTCTGCTGCAGTGACGCGTTTACCGAGTTCAACCTTGACGCCATGCTTCTTGAGCATGTTGCCGAAGTAGCGCAGGGTTTCATTAAACTCTTCTTTACCCGGGATCTGCTTGGCGATATTGAACTGACCGCCGATCTTGGTATCGCCATCAAACAGCGTCACATCGTGACCGCGCTCGGCCGCAACGCTGGAGAACGACAGGCCGGCGGGGCCTGCACCGACCACCGCGATTTTCTTGGGCTGGCTGGTTTTGATATAGACCAGCTCGGTCTCGCTACAGGCTTGCGGGTTGACCAAACACGAGGACAACTGCAGGTTAAACGTATGATCAAGGCAGGCTTGGTTACAGGCGATACAGGTGTTGACCTCATCTTCCAGATCGGCCGCGGCTTTGTTGACCCAGTCTGGATCGGCCAGCATCGGACGCGCCATCGACACCATGTCGGCATCGCCGCGCGCGATGATGTCTTCGGCATCGGTCGGCATATTGATGCGGTTTGAGGCGACCACGGGAATGCTCAGCGCTTCTTTCACCCGGCGCGTCACCCATGTGAATGCACCGCGTGGCACCATGGTGGCGATGGTCGGCACTTTGGCCTCATGCCAGCCGATGCCGGTGTTGATGATGTTGATGCCGGCTTTTTCCAGTTCTTTGGCAAAGGTAATAACCTCTTCAAAGCTCTGGCCATCCGGTACTAGATCCATCATCGACAGGCGGTAAATCAGGATAAAGTCGTGACCTACCGCTGCGCGCACACGGCGCACGAGTTCGAGCGGATAGCGCATGCGGTTTTCATAGCTGCCGCCCCACTCGTCGTCGCGCGCATTGGCGCGGGTGGTAAGGAACTGATTGAGCAGATAGCCTTCCGAGCCCATGATTTCGACGCCGTCATAGCCAGCTTTTTTAGCCAGCACACAGGCATTGACCCAGTTGTCGAGTTCGCTTTGGATCTCTTCGGCAGTCATCGCTTTCGGCGGGAACTGATAGATCGGCGAGCGGATGGCCGACGGTGCCAGCATAAAGTTATGAAACGACTGACGACCGGCGTGCAGCGCCTGCATCACGATCTTGCCACCGGCTGCATGCACGGCGTCGGTGACGATGCGGTGATGGGCAGCGTCTTCCTCGGTATACATTCCAGAGGAGTGCGGACCTAAGCCCCCTGCTTTGGATGTCGCGATCCCGCCGGTGATGATCAGTCCAACCCCACCCGCCGCACGACGGGCAAAGAACGCTGCCTGACGCGCCATACTGACTTCTTCAAGTCCGGTATGCATCGAGCCCATGATCACGCGGTTTTTCAGCGTAGTAAAACCCAGATCAAGGGGCTGGAGGAGATGGCTAAACTTTACTGATCCTGGGGCTGATCCTGTCATGGCTGCTCTCTAAAAAATAACGGGTAGATAGAAAAATTAATGTTTTGGAAGATAACACGCATAAGGGTGATCAACGTGTAAGCCAACGTCCTGCGGGAAGCCGGGAATTCGAATACGCTGATGATCGATGCTGAGCTGACTGCCCTCCACCACGCCTTCACCAAAGCGATAGCTGATCCGGTAGATGCCTTTGCTGGCGGCTGCATCATAGGCGGCGGCTTGGGCACGTGTGGCCTCGCGGGCATGCTTCCACGCCGTGATAGCCGCCTGTCCATGACGCTGGGTCAGCAGGGTTTCTGTCGTAGTCGGGCT
>JASLJP010000147.1 GCA_030152425.1 Aquirhabdus sp. | reverse complement strand
CATCGGCAGTCGAGAACACTTGTGATTTCTTGGTTGGAATCATGGTGTTCTTTTCGATGATACCGGTCAGCACGCCGCCCATGGTTTCGATACCGAGGGTGAGCGGGGTCACGTCGAGCAGCAATACGTCTTTCTTGTCGCCAGACAGTACCGCGCCTTGGATCGCTGCACCGATGGCTACCGCTTCATCGGGGTTAACGTCTTTGCGTGGCTCTTTGCCAAAGAATTCTTTGACCTTGTCCATGACTTTAGGCATACGGATTTGACCACCGACCAGAATCACGTCGGCGATGTCGCTGGCGTTCAGACCTGCGTCTTTCAGCGCGATGCGGCATGGCTCGATGGTACGGGCGATCAGGTCTTCAACCAGACCTTCCAGCTTGGCGCGGGTAATGGTGACGACCAAATGCTTCGGACCAGTCGCATCTGCGGTGATGTACGGCAGGTTGACTTCGGTGCTTTGTGCAGACGACAGTTCGATCTTGGCTTTTTCTGCCGCTTCTTTTAAGCGTTGCAGCGCCAGTGGATCTTGCTTCAGGTTGACGCCTTGCTCATTTTTGAAGGTTTCAACCAAGAAGTCGATCAGACGCAGGTCGAAGTCTTCACCGCCCAAGAAGGTATCACCGTTGGTGGCCAGTACTTCAAACTGTTGGTCGCCGTCGACGTCCGCGATTTCGATGATCGACACGTCGAAAGTACCACCGCCCAAGTCGTAAACCGCGATTTTACGGTCGCCTTCACGCTTGTCCATGCCGAATGCCAGCGCGGCTGCGGTGGGTTCGTTGATGATGCGTTTGACGTCCAGACCGGCGATCAGGCCTGCGTCTTTGGTCGCTTGGCGCTGCGCGTCGTTGAAGTACGCAGGTACGGTGATGACGGCTTCGGTCACTGGCTCACCCAGATATTCTTCGGCAGTTTTCTTCATCTTTTTCAGGATTTCGGCAGAGACTTGCTGAGCGGCCAGTTTTTTGCCGTTCACGTCTACCCATGCGTCGCCGTTTTCGGCTTGCACGATTTTGTACGGCACCATGCCGATGTCTTTTTGCACCACGTCATCGCTATAGCGACGGCCGATCAGACGTTTGATCGCGAACAGGGTGTTTTTCGGGTTGGTCACGGCTTGGCGCTTGGCGCTCTGACCGACCAAAATTTCTGAATCTTTATACGCAACGATCGACGGCGTAGTACGCGCGCCTTCAACGTTGTCGATCACTTTAACTTTGTCGCCTTCCATCACGGCAACGCAAGAGTTGGTTGTACCTAAGTCGATACCAATAATTCTACCCACGGTAGTGCTCCTTATCTAAGTGCGGTCTGCGTACTGTCTGCCTGAGGTCTACACCTTGGGTTGGACAGGCACGCATCTGCAGTTATTCAAAATGATGTGTGTGGCAGCAAGGCTGCGTGTGCTAATCAATATGCGACTGATGCCGCGCATTTCAAGTCTGGGGTGTGGATAAAAGTTTAAAAAACCTCGCCAACCCCTTAAATTCTTACGACTGACCGACCGTGACCATGGCAGGACGCAGCAGACGTCCGGACAGGCTATAGCCTTTTTGCAGGACATTGCCGACCTGACCTTCAGGGGTGCTGGGATCAATGCCGACGGCCTGATGAAACTCGGCATCAAATGCCTGACCTGCGGGATCGATCACTTTGATCTGGTGTTTTTCCAGCGCAGTCAGCAGGGCTTTATGGGTCAGTTGCACGCCGTCGAGCAGACCTTGGTTGCTGTCGGCTGGGGCAGCGGCGATGGCACGTTCAAGGTTATCGACCACATCCAGCAAGCTGCCTGCGAATTTTTCAAGGGCAAACTTTTTGGCGTTGTCGGTCTCGCGTTCGACGCGTTTTTGGAAGTTATACATTTCGGCATTGGCACGGGCTTGCACGTCTTTCACTTGTGCTTCAAGCTCGTCGACGCGGGCTTGTAAGGCCGCGGCATCTGGCAGCGCAGCGTCAGGTGCATCGCCCTCTACCGTGATGCTGTCTACGATCAAGCTGTCATCCGCTGTGTTATCAAGGGTGTCGGGAGTGTGTGACTGAGACATAACAGACCTCTGGTTTAAAAAACGAAATAAATAGCGCCACTGTTTTTGAAAAAAGGCGCTAAAACGAAAAAAATACCGAACGACGCCTCGGCGGTTCCGGTGAGATGAAATCATGCTGAGTGGGTTGGGTTTACTGCGCATAATTCAAGGTGAACCTGTCATAATTCATCATTATTTCGGCCTAAACAGGTACGTTATACTGCACACGCAGCATCAAAACACCTGACAACAACAATTGTCAAAACTTTAATTTCAGTGCACTATGCGCAGTGAATATTTGTGTCGTCTCAATTTTTTCGATAAGCCGCAGCATCCCTGCAGGAGAAATACCGTGGCCTTGGCCGACAATCAAACGATCCGCAACCTGATCGCGCGTGCAGAAAAGCTGCAGGGCACGACGGTACGCGCCACCATGCGCATGCCCGCATTCACCCAGCGCCTGATCGCGCGGCGCTTAGGCTTTAACCCAGCGCACACCGAGCTGGACACCCATCTGCAGATGCTCATCGTGCTGCGTAATCTGGCTGGCAACCCGGCGCTGCTGGGCAGCAATGCCGAAAAAAGCCGCCGCAATTTTCGCCGCGATATGGCCTCTCTCATTCGTAAACCCTACGCCATAGGCGCGACGAAAGAACTCACCATCCCCACCCGTGGCGGCCCACAGCCCGCAAGGCTCTATACCCCCAAACTGGCACAACCCAGCAGCACGCCCCTGCCGCTGTTGGTCTATATGCACGGCGGCGGCTTTATGATCGGTGATCTCGACACCGTCGATGAAGTCTGCCGGGTCTTGTGTCAGAACGCCGAAGTGCAGGTGCTGTCGATCAGCTATCGCCTCTCCCCTGAGCATGCGGCGCCTGCGGCGGTTGAAGACTGCCTCGATGCACTGCAATGGGCGCATGCCAATGCCGTCAAACTCGGCGCAGACCCGCGCAAGATTGCAGTCGGCGGCGACAGTGCCGGCGGCAATCTATCGGCAGTAATCAGCCAACAAAGCAAAGGCCAACCCTACGCACCAGCGGCGCAACTGCTGATCTATCCGGTCGTGGATCAGCTCAATGACTATCCGTCACACTATAAATATGGCAATGGTCTGTTTCTGG
>JASLJP010000145.1 GCA_030152425.1 Aquirhabdus sp. | reverse complement strand
GTCCCGAGTCTGGCGTGAGTAGCCCGCACATCATGCGGATGGTGGTGGTCTTGCCACTGCCGTTGGGGCCTAAAAACCCAAAGATCTCGCCACGTCGCACCTGCATCGACAGGTCTTTGACCACATGTTTGTCGCCAAAGGTTTTGTTGATACCGCTGACATTGATGACGATCTCGTCGTCCGCGCGCGCTTGGGCATCGGTCATGACAGGCGCACATCCAGTGGTTGGCCGGGATGCAGCTTGGGGGCGTCCGCTTTGCTCGGATGGGCTTCGATCATATAGACCAGCTTGGCGCGGTTTTCATTGCTATAGATGATCGGCGGGGTGTACTCGGCGGCGGTCGCGATGTAGCTGATCTGGGCGGTGACATCGGCGGCGCAGCCGTCACAGTGCAGGGTCACGGCCTGCCCGATCTTGAGTTTGCCCAGCACCGGCTCAGGCACAAAGAAGCGCACCTTGATGTTTTCCGGCGGCAGCATGCGCAGTACGGGGCTGCCCTGCGCCACCCATTCGCCCTCACGGTATAGGGTGTCAAACACCAAGCCTGCACGCGGTGCGGTCAAGGTCTTTTGTTGTAGCTTCCAGTCGGCCTGAGCCAAGGCCGCTTGGGCGGCTGCGACCAGCGCCTCTTGGGCATGGATCTGCCCATCTCGATCGGGCAGCAGGTCGACTTGGACTTGGCTTTGCAGTTGGCGGACTTGGGCATTGGCCACGGCTGCACTGTTTTGGGCGTCTTCGAGCTCTTGTTTGGAGATGCCGCCGCTGGGATAGAGCAGTGCAAAGCGCTTGGCCTGCGCTGCGGCGTGTTGGGCGTTGATCTGGGCTTGCAGCAGTTGCGCTTTGGTCACGGCCTGTTCGGGCAGGCGTTTGCCGGTTTTGATGTCCTCTAATTGGGCTTGGCTGGCTTTGAGCTGATCGGCAAACTGCTGGCGTGCGGCGATCTCGTCGCCGGATTCGAGTCTAAATAACGGTGCGCCGACAGCGATCTGCTGGCCACGTGCCGCAGAGAGCTGCTGGAGCTGCCCCGACTGCGAGGCGGCGATATTGACAAACTCGCCCTCGACATAGCCCTGCCAGACATTGCTGGGTGCTTTACTGCAGCCCGCAATGGTCAGGAGCACGATGGTGTACACAACAACGCCGCCGATCTGCCGCATGGGACTATCCCTCCCCCAGCCTACTCAAGATGAGCCACTACCTCGCCTAGTATTTGAATCTAAACCGATATCAGGTCTAGGACAAGTGGGCTTTTTGTGAAGGCGGTGCGGGCAAACGCCGCTTACTTGGCGTTGGCCTGTACGATGGCTTGTGCGACCTCAGTCAGGCGCTTGCCCTGATCCATCGCCATCTGGCGCAGCAGTTTGTAGGCTTGTTCTTCGGTGATGCGTTTGCTCTTCATGAGCAGCACTTTGGCTTTGTCTTGCAGTTTCTTTTCTTCGATGGCGCGGCGCGCGGCGGCGAGCTCATCGTGCATCTGCTGCAGGCTATGGGCCTGATTTTGCACCAGCTCAAACACCGAGCGACCGAGTTTGGGGCCTACGCCATCGGGGTGGCTATAGTCCTGCAGAGTCGACGCCGAAAGAGAGGTCTGGGTGGGCGACAGCATGACGATATAGCTATCATCGGTCGGTGCTGGCAGAGTGGACAGCAGATACTGCTGCTGAGTCAGGGCTTGGCGCGCATCGCCCACCCGCTGCTCACACAGGCGCTGCAGATGACTCTGTAGCCCCAGCTCGGCCATCTTGAGGTTATCCATATGCTGGGTCAGCAGGCGAAACCAGTCGTCGCCATGATGCGACTCGATGCCAGCGTCGGCCTGTGCGATACGGCGCAGTCCTTCGACCTCCTGCATATACGGTGCATCGCTATACTGCTGCCATAGCGCCACAGATGCCGGATCGGCAAACTCGCGAAACAGCTCAAAACAGCGCTGCTGCCCATCGTGCAGATACTGCAAGCGTGAGAGCGCTTCGGTCGTAAAGTGTCCGGCAGTAAATCCCG
This sequence comes from Aquirhabdus sp., assembly GCA_030152425.1. Taxonomy (GTDB): domain Bacteria; phylum Pseudomonadota; class Gammaproteobacteria; order Pseudomonadales; family Moraxellaceae; genus Aquirhabdus. Next base: position 6,286 of record JASLJP010000145.1, on the reverse strand, counting down.
CCGCACCGAGCGCACGCTCCTGCCCCATCAGCTCTTTGCCATGCATGAGGTTAAACAATGCCACCAGCACACGGGCGATGGTCGGATCGACTGCGGCATCGGCGGTCTCAAACACGATGGCCAGCAGGCTGCTGATGGTGTCGCTATAGACTTGGGTAGACTGCGGCGGGGTCACGCTCAAGGCGCGCACACGCAGCCTAAACTGCACCATATTGCTCAGGCTATTCAGTGCCAGAGCGATGCGGTTGAGCAGGCGGCCATTGCCCGCATAGGCGGTGATCTCGGGATAGATGCGTTTGAGCATCTGATCGAGCTGGGCGATCTGCTGATCGGTCTCGTGGGTATAGTCGGCCAACTCGTCGTTTGGACGCTGACCGCTGGCACCTAAGAATAAATTCGATCCACCGCGCTCACGCTGCAAGACATGGATCAGGTCGCTCAGCAGGATGACCAACTGACCCATATCCAAAAAATACTCCAGACTCTGGATCTCCGAGCGCTTGGATGCGATCAAAAAATCCATGGCACCGAGTGGCGTCGTCTGTGCTGCTGGCATATATTCCTCGAGGCTTGCGGTCATGACTAGGGGTGATTGTAGCCCATTCGGGTGGCGACAAGGTTGCCGTGATGTCGACCGGATGCCGGACTGGTAAAAATTTGCGCATCGGCGTGATGCAGCGCATATCTGCGACGCACCCTTTCAGCACCGTTGTCGACCGCAAGGGGCACGACAGACGCTCACTAAACGTGCACCACCTGAAGCCGCACCCTGCACCGCAAACAGAAAAACCCTAAAATAAATGATAATAATAAGCATAACCAACGACTTATAAATTTAAAATCTAAGCTTGGCACACTTTATGCAATCTATCACTCAACATCCAATGGCGGATGACACTCATACTTAACTCTTCCGAGCCAGTCGGAAAACCCTAATGCAGCACCGGACAAAGGCGTCCATATCGCAAGCGCGGTATGGACTTTTTTTGTCTGAAATTTAGGGTGTTCATAGAGGAAAGTATTGCTCAGGCTCCGCCATTGATCACCGCAATCAGATCAACAGCGAGTATGGAGCAATAAGATGTCTAAGACCCCTGTAAACCACCCTGCCACCGCAGAGACCGCCGACACCCTGCTCGGTAAAACCGCCAACCGTCGTGACTTCCTCAAAACCTCGCTGTTTGCCGCAGGTGCGGCTGGCGCTGCCAGCAGCCTGATCCTGCCTGGCTCTGCAGCCTACGCCGCTGGCTCCGATGCTCCGGAAAAGACCGTGGTCAAAGTCGGCTTTATTCCCCTGACCGACTGCGCCTCGGTGGTCATGGCATCGAAACTGGGTCTGGATAAAAAATACGGCATCACCATCGAACTGTCGAAAGAAGCCTCATGGGCGGGTGTGCGTGACAAACTGATCTCCGGCGAGCTGGATGCCGCCCATGTACTGTATGGTCTGATCTACGCGGTCAACAATGGCGTCGGCGCGACCCAAACCCCGATGGCTGTACTGATGGGCCTGAACAACAACGGCCAAGCCATCACCATGGCCAACAAACTGATCTCCGCCGGCGTAGTCAACGGCGCAGGGCTGAAAAAATACATCGCAGCGGGTAACACCCTGACCTTCGCCCAAACCTACCCGACCGGCACCCATGCCATGTGGCTGAACTACTGGCTGGCGGCCAACGGCGTGAACCCGATGAAAGATGTGAAAAACATCACCGTGCCCCCACCGCAAATGGTCAGCAACATGCAGGTCGGCACAACCGACGGCTACTGCGTCGGTGAGCCATGGGGTGCCCGTGCCATCGAACTGGGCATCGGCTTCACCACCACGACCACCCAAGACATCTGGACCAACCATCCGGAGAAAGTATTGGGCTGTAGCCGTGCCTTTGTGCAAAAGAATCCCAATACCGCCCGCGCGCTGATCATGGCGGTACTGGAAGCCTCGAAATACCTCGACGACTACAAAAACCGTCCCGGCGTGGCCGAAATCATCTCGCAAAAATCCTACGTCAACTGCCCGGCAGGCCCCATCACCGGTCGCTTCCTCGGTCAATACGACAATGGCGCGGGGCGTCAATGGACCGATGCCAACAACATGAAGTTCTACAGCGAAGGCCGCGTGAACTTCCCGTACCTGTCGGATGGCATGTGGTTTATGACCCAGCACAAACGGTGGGGTCTGATGAAAACCGACGTCGACTATCTCGGCATCGCCAAACAGGTCAACCAGATCGACCTGTACAAACAAGCCGCCGCCCAAGTCAAGGTACCGGTACCGGCCTCACCGCTGCGCAGCAGCAAACTGATGGATGGCAAGGTCTGGGACGGGACAAACCCTGCCGCCTATGCCGCCAGCTTTGCCATTAAAGCCTAAGGTGTACGTCCCCTCAGCAGCCCTCGTCTGCTGAGGACTCCCCCTCAACCACATGAGCGATGACATGATGAATACAGATGCCAATGTGATGGAAATCGACAGTGCCGTAGACGCGCCCAAACCCGCGCCCGCCAGTACGCCGACAGACAGCGTCGTCGAAACCGCGACTGTCAGCAAAAAACCTTCTGAACTCTTAACCCGTTTTAGCGCTCTGCTGGTGACGCTCCTCAAAGTCAGCATTCCTCCGCTGATTGGCTTTGCGCTATTTTTATTTGGCTGGACGGTGCTCAGCCAGTTCCGCCCGACGCTGCCCAATCCATGGGTCACGGCACAGTCGGCCATTGAGCTGTTTGCCCATCCGTTTTATATCGAGAGTGCCAATGACCAAGGCATCGGCTGGAACATCCTGTCGTCGCTGGGTCGGGTCGGTACCGGCTTTGGGATGGCCGCGCTGATCGGCATTCCGCTCGGCTTTATCATCGGCCGTGTGCAGTTTATCCGTGACATGCTGTCGCCGATCATCTCCATCCTGCGTCCGGTCTCCCCGCTGGCGTGGCTGCCGATCGGCATGGTGGTGTTTCAGTCGGCTAATCCTGCGTCGATCTGGGTCATCTTTATCTCCAGTATCTGGCCGATCATCCTCAACACCTCTGCGGGTGTGTCGCAAGTGCCGCAAGACTATCTCAACGTCGCTCGTGTGCTGCGCCTGTCAGAGTGGAAGATTTTTACCAAGATTCTGCTGCCGTCCTCCCTGCCCTATCTGCTGACCGGTATCCGTCTGTCAGTTGGTGTCGCATGGCTGGTGATCGTCGCGGCCGAAATGGTCAGCGGCGGGAAAGGCATCGGCTTCTGGGTCTGGGATGAATACCAAAACTCGCAATACGCCCACATCATTGTCGGTATCTTTGTGGTCGGCATCTTGGGTCTAGTGATTGAAAAACTACTGATTCTGCTGACTAAACTCATTTCACGCGGAGAGACTACATCATGAGCGATAATATGACCATCACCGCCAATATGCCGCTGGGCACGCCCGCCTATGTGTCTATCGAAAATGTCGGCATGAGCTTTAAAACCAAAAAAGGCTCGTTTGAAGCGCTGCGCGATGTGAACCTCAAGATCAAAAAGGGCGAGTTCGTCACCCTGATCGGCCACTCGGGCTGTGGTAAATCCACCCTGCTCAACCTGATCGCGGGTCTGACCCTGCCGACCAAGGGCACGCTGATCAGCAATGGCCGCGAGATCGCAGGCCCAGGTCCTGAGCGCGCCGTGGTGTTTCAGAACCACTCGCTGCTGCCATGGCTGACCTGCTTTGACAATGTCTACCTCGCCGTCGAACGTGTGTTTGGCGCGACTGAAAAGAAAGAGCAACTGCGTACCCGTACCGAAGACGCGCTGAAGATGGTCGGCCTATCGCATGCCATGAACAAGTTCCCCAGCGAAATCTCGGGCGGCATGAAACAGCGCGTCGGGATCGCCCGCGCACTGTCGATGGAGCCACAGGTGCTGCTGCTGGATGAGCCGTTTGGAGCGCTGGACGCCCTGACGCGCGCCCATCTGCAGGATGAGCTGATCGAGATCGTGCAACAAACCCACGCCACCGTGGTCATGGTCACCCATGACGTGGATGAAGCCGTACTGCTGTCAGATCGGATCGTGATGATGACCAATGGTCCGGCCGCCACCATTGGCGAGATCCTCACCGTCGACCTGCCCCATCCACGTGACCGTCTGCTGCTGGCCAACAATCCGCAGTACCACGCGCTACGTGCCAATGTGCTCGACTTCTTGTATCACAAGATGAAGCACCCGATCTCGGCGTGATCGGGGTTCGTCTGCGGCAATTTTGAGTCGGCATGATCTGCTAAAGCCGACACTCGGTCAGAGCGCGTGACCGAGTCATGCCCTGTGCGGTCACGCAGGGCGCAGTTTCACTCAGCCATGGAAGGCAACCAACAACAACAGAGTGCGGGAAGCGGAAGCTTCCCTTTTTTATTAGGCGAAGTTTGGGTTTAAGCGCGGAACTTACTCGGCGTCTGCCCTGTCCAGCGTTTAAACGCGCGGGTAAAGTTGGTCACATCGGTGTAGCCCAGCATCTCGGCGATGGCTTCCAGACTCAGCTCTTTGCGTTTGAGCAAGCCACCGGCTTTTTGCAGACGCATCTCATCAACGATGGCGCGGAAACTGGTGTCCTCTTGGGTCAGTTGGCGCTGCAGGGTGCGCTCCGACATATGCAGCTTATCCGCCACATCGGCCATGCTGCTAAAGCCCAATTCCTCATCAAAGACCAACTCACGCACCATCTCGCTGATTTTATCGTGGCCGATCATGGCATTGAGACTGCGTTTGCATTGCTCACGCGCCAGCCGCGCGGTCGACGCATCGGCCATGATCATCGGATAGTCCAAAAATTCCAGCGGAAACACCAAACGCGTATGCGGCTGATTAAAGCGCACGTTGCCCGGAATCAAATGCTCAAATCGATAAAAATATTCAGGTTTATCAAACGGCACTTCGGCATCGCCCTCCAGCTCACGCCCGCAGACGGCATTGCCCATCATGGCAAATCCGAGCAGCAGACAGAAGGTGAATACATCTTCGAGATCGGGGCTAAAGTGCTGCTCGAAGTACAGATAGGCATGCTGCTCATCGGTCTCCAGCCGTAGACCGACCAGCGCCGACTGTAGCCGGACAAACTCCTGCGCGATATCCAGTGCCTCGCGCACATCCTTGGCGATCATCGCCGCAAAGCCGATCAGACCATGGCAGGTGACCGTCATCTGCACGCCGATATGAAAGCCCAGCCCCGGCTCCTTGGTCAACAGCACCGCACGGCGGAATAGGTTCTCAAAAATCTCAAAATCCAGATGCCAGACCGGATCCAGTAACTGACTCGGCGCGATCCCACTGCCCTCAAGCATCTGTTCCGGCGTGATATTCCAGCGGGCGACCACGTCCATCAGCAGGTTGGCGTAAGTGCCGGGGACGGTCGCGCGCGAGCGGCGGTAGGTTGCGTACATAGAAAATGCCGTGTCTGAAAATGACAGAAATTTGACGTATACGGCACTATGCCACATTTACGATTGATTACACAATGCTTGGGTAGCGTCATTTATTACGAGATTACTCATGAATACCGCAAGCGATGTAACAAATACCAGCGCGCCTCAGGCCAAACAATCCCTTGGTGCATCGGTGAATATTCCACCGCGCCGCATGGATTTTAGCTTTGATGATATGCCGCGCTATGCCTACGACAATGATTCGTTTATGACCACATTCTGGGCGGCCTTCTCGGCATTGTTCCCCGAGGGCGAGTCGTTCTTTGTCGAGTCGGTGCGCCATTATCGCAACCAGATCACCGATCCCGTGCTTAAGGCGCAGATCGCCGGCTTTATCGGTCAAGAAGCCATGCACAGCAAAGAGCATCAGACCTTTAATGCCTCGTTCACCCGTCATGGCTATCCGATGGACGCGCTCGACCGCGATGTCGGCGCGCTGCTGCATTTTATCCAAAAAGCATTCCCTGCCAAATGGCAGCTCGCGGTGACCGTGTGTCTGGAACACTACACCGCCGTGATCGCCGAATACGCCCTGCAAGCCGATCATATGCACCGCATGGCGCATCCGACCATCCTCAAGATCTGGCTGTGGCATGCCGTTGAAGAAAACGAACACAAGACCGTCGCCTACGACGTCTACGAGCAAGTCGGCGGGGGCTATGCGCTACGCGCCGGTCTGATGATCCCGACCACCGCGATTTTGGCCGGCATGTTCCTCTGGTTCCACGGTCGTCTGCTGGCGCATGACAAACGCCTGTTTAGCCTGCGCAAAAACTGGCCGGGCATCAAACACTTCTGGGGACGCGGTGGACTACTCCCCAGCATCGTGCCGCAGCTACTGGACTTC
>JASLJP010000104.1 GCA_030152425.1 Aquirhabdus sp. | reverse complement strand
CACGGGTGGCTTGCTCATCCGTGAACTGAAGCTGCTGGAAAAATATCTGCCGCATGACGGCAAATACAAAGATGTGCAATACGACATCCAGTGGAAAAACTTCACCTCGGGTGCCCCGCTGACCAATGAAATGGTCGCCGGTCGTCTCGATCTTGGCGCCATGGCCGACTTCCCCGGTTCGCTGAATGGCGCGGCGTTTGAAAAAGCCGGCAAGAAGAGTATCTTCCTCTCCGTGCTCTCCGGCAGCATCACCGGCAGTGGTAACGGCATCGTCGTGCCGAAAGACTCCCCGATCCAGTCGTTTAAAGAGCTAAAAGGCAAGACCATCTCGGTGCCGTTCGCCTCGACCTCGCATGGCCTGCTGCTGCGCGCGATCAAAGCCCAAGGCTGGGATGCCGACAAAGACGTGCAGATCATCACCCAAGCGCCTGAGATCGCAGGCTCTGCGCTACAAAGCAACAAGATCGACGCCCACGCTGACTTCGTGCCGTTTGCCGATCTGTTTCCCTATCGCGGCTTTGCGCGCAAGATCTATGACGGCTCGCAGTCCAATGCCCCGACCTTTCACGGCAGCCTCGTCGCCGGTGAGTTTGCCCAGAAATATCCTGAGATCGTGGTCGCCTATCTGCGCGCTGCGGTTGAAGCCAATCGCCTGATCGCAGCCGAGCCGGAAAAATACAGCGAGCTGATCGCCAAAGTCACCGGCATTGAGCCGGAAGTGATCTATCTGTTTCACGGTCCACTGGGTCTACAGACCCGCGATTTCACCTGGAAGCCAGAATATCGTCAGGCACTGAAAACCTCGATCGAAACCCTGAAACTGCTGAAGAAAACCGATGTCGACCTCAATGTCGACAGCTTCATCGACGACCGCTATCTGCGTAGTGCGTTTAAAGCGTCGGGGATCGACTATGAGGCTGCACTGAAGAACTACGCCAAGCTGTCACTGACTGCCAAAGACGCGACCAGCGGCAAAGCCATCACCGACTTTAAACGCGTTGCCCAAATCTGGGTGGTGGGCGAAGAAAAAGTCCGTAACTACGCCGCGCCGGAATCTGCCTTTGCCGATCTGAAAAAACTGACCGCACAAGGCAAAAAGATCCGCGTGATCTACGCCCAAGACCGCAACAGCGGCATCAAGCTGCTGGCCGATCAAGCCTGGTTTAGCGCAGACAAGAAAGGCCAGATCAATGCCTTCTTGCTCAAAGGTCAGGCTGAAGATTGGGCAAAAACCTCTGGTGGCACGGTGCTGGACTTTAACGGCGCCAAAGCCAAATAACCTTTAACACCGCTGCCCTGTTGCCTCTCGCGCAGGGCGGCTTTTCCCGCTAGGAGTACTCGCCATGAGTGTCGCCATCGACGCCGCCAGCCAGATCAGTCGTCCCGTCAGCGGTGCATCCCCGCGCCATCGGCTCGCCAGCCTCAGCGCCCGTATCCGCGCTTTCGCTTGGGGCAGCCTGCTGCTGCGCACAGGGTCAGTCGCAGCGTGTTTGTTGTTCTGGTATCTGGCCGTGAAGTATCACCTGAATCTGTATATCTTGACCTTTGCCAATGTCCCCTCGCCCTACGATGTGGTGGTGTCGGCATGGGAGCTGGTGCAGTCGCCCAAGCTGTGGGCGCATGTCAGCAGCAGCCTGTATCGTGTGTTTGCCGGCTTTGCCGTGGCGGCCACCTTGGGCGTGGGCTTGGGGCTGACCATCGGCCGCTCGCGGCTGGCCGGTGATGTGCTGCTGCCGCCACTGGAAATCCTGCGTCCGATCCCTGCCGTGGCGTGGATTCCGCTGGCGATCCTGATGTTTCCGTCTGGCGAATTTTCGATGATTTTTATCACCTTTACCGGTGCACTGTTTCCGATCCTGCTCAATACCATTCACGGCGTGGAAAACGTCGATGCCCGTCTGGTGGCCTCGGCGCGTAGCCTTGGGGGCACCAAGCTGGCTATTTTTCGCGAAGTGATCTTTCCGGCGGCTGCGCCCAGCATCATCACCGGACTGGCCATCGGCATGGGCACCTGCTGGTTCTGTCTGGTCACAGCGGAGATGATCTCTGGGCAGTTTGGCATCGGCTACTACACGTGGGAATCCTACACCCTGCAAAACTACGCCAACATCGTGGTCGGCATGCTCTTGATCGGCACCTTGGGCATGGGCAGCAGTGTGTTGATCAAAAAAATCGGTCAGTGGCTGACGCCATGGCACCAGCCGCAAAAACACGCGGCGACCCGTAACTAACAGGAGCAGACGGTCATGAGTGAAGCAACGAATGCACAGACCAGCACCGGTCAGATCGACATTGCCAACGTCCATATCCACCTCGGCCATGGCGTGAAACGTTTTGAAGCCCTGCAGGATGTGTCGTTCACCATCCAGCCCGGTGAGTTTGTCTGTATCTTGGGGCCTTCCGGCTGCGGCAAATCGACCCTGCTCGGCGCACTGGCCGGCCACCTGCAGCACAGCCAAGGTCAGATCACGGTCGATGGCAAACCGGTCGACACCCCGCATCCTGACCGCGGGCTGGTGTTCCAGCAGCACACGCTGTTTCCATGGAAAACCGTGCTGGATAACGTGGCCTTTGGCCTCAAGATGAAGGGGCTAAAGAAAGCCGAGCGCCATGCAGAAGCGTTGAAACTGCTGAAGCTGGTCGGGCTGGCGGGCTTTGAACACAGTTATCCGGCGCAGCTATCCGGCGGTATGCGGCAGCGTGTCGAGATCGCGCGCGTGCTGATCAACCATCCGCGCGTACTGCTGATGGACGAGCCGTTTGGGGCGCTCGACGCACTGACCCGTCTGATGATGCAGGAGCTGTTGCTCGAGGTCTGGGCTCGGATCAAGACCACCGTGGTATTCATCACCCACGATATCGACGAGGCGCTGTTTTTGGCCGATCGGATCCTGGTCATGAGCCCGCGTCCGGGCAAGATCATCGAGGAGATCAAGCTCGACTTCCCGCGCCCGCGTCATACCGACCTTGTGACCACGCCACACTTTATGCAGCTCAAGCGCCACTGTATCGACCTGCTGCGCCATCAACATGGCTCCGCCCAACCGGCCGAACTGGAGCGCCTGTCGCCGATCAACGCCGCCTAGCCAGCAATCACGCCCGCGAAGCGGTTTAAATACATAGAGATAGCAAAAAAGAGTACCCACGATGAGTAACAGCAACGACCCATGGCTGGATGAACAACTAGCTGAGATCCAAGTGCGTCTGGCCAGCGATGATGCCGGGATTCGCCGTATTGCCCTGCTGGATCTGGCCGAGCTGGACGAAGAAGACACGGTGCATTGGTTCCTGACCGCCCTGCTGCATGACAGCGATGCCGAGGTACGCGCCGAAGCGGCACGTCTACTCGCCGCATGGGAGTCGGATGATGTGGTGCACGGCCTGTGCAGCGCGCTGACCGACCCGAGCCCTGTGGTACAGGGCAACGCCGCACAGAGTCTGACCGAGTTTAAACTGGCACGCTCCGGCCTGATCATCCTGCCGTGGACCCTGCATGCCGAGGATGCCGTGCGGATCGCGGCGCTGCGCGCCCTCCGCGAGCTGCGCTTGGCTGCAGGCTTTGACTATGCCCAGCTCAATCTCGACCATGCCAATCCGGCCGTCCGCCGCGAAGCCGTCACGGTGGTCGGCTGGCTGAAAAACCCTGCCGCGCTGGCCAAGCTGGCTGAGCTTGCCACCCACGATGTCCACCCCGAGGTACGCCGTGCGGCGACCGGCGCACTGGGCTATGCCAACCATACCGATGTGCTGCCCGCCCTGCTGGCGGCGCTCGATGATGAAGTCTGGCAGGTGCGTGAAGAAGCCGCCCATACATTGGGCAAACTCAAGCTGACCCAAGCC
>JASLJP010000347.1 GCA_030152425.1 Aquirhabdus sp. | reverse complement strand
CGCCTGTCAGAATCAGGTTTTCGATATTGGCACTCAGGGTATAGCTCAGGTTGGTCTTGACGGTATCTGTGCCTTCGTTCAGGTTTTCGGTCACCTGATCAGAGGCATTGTCGACGATATAGAGGTCATTGCCCAGACCACCAAACATCGAATCGACACCCGCCGCGCCATCCAGCGTGTCATTGCCGGCGTCGCCGCCTAGCCGGTCATTGCTGGTCGTTCCGGTGATGGTATTATCCAGCGCGTTGCCGTTACCGATCAGCCCTGCACTTCCGATCAGGGTCAGGTTTTCGACATTGGCGCTCAGCGTATAGTTCACCGAAGTGAGGATGAGATCCGTCCCTGCATTGGCGGCCTCATTCACCACATCGCCAAAGTTATTGATGATATAGGTGTCGTTACCCGTAAGCCCGCTTAAGGTATTGGTGCTGCTATTGCCCGTGAGGACATTATCCAGTGCATTGCCCGTCCCATTGATGGTGAAGCCGCCGGTCAGCGTCAGGTTTTCAAGATTGGCGCCCAGCGTATAGGTCGTCGTGGACTGCACCGTGTCGATGCCCTCACCGGCCTGTTCGGTCAACACGCTGCTGCTGTTATCAATCACATAGGTGTCATTGCCGCTACCGCCGATCAGGGTGTCGAAGCCACCACCGCCGTTTAAGGTATCGTTACCGGCCAGCCCACTTAAAGTATTGTTGCCGCTATTGCCGGTGATCATGTTGTCGAGCACATTGCCGGTACCACTCAACGGGGTCGAGCCGGTCAGGATCAGGTTTTCGACCCAGTCACCCAAGGTATAGCTGACGGAGGACTGCACGGTATCCACGCTGGTCAGCGGCAGGGTCTTGATGAAAATATCATCGGTGCCATTGCTGTCGCCACTCACCAGATTGGATGCGCCACTTTCAATGACGACCTTAGTGCCATCGGGTGACACGGCGCCGGGATAGCTATGGCCGTTGCCCTGTGCACCCAACGTGTCGGTACTGATGCGGGTCACGCTGCCCGTAGTCAGATCTTTGATAAACACGTCATAGTGTGCATTGCTATCGCCTGTCACCAGATTAGAGGCGAGGCTCTGGAAAATGACCTTGCTGCCATCTGGGCTAAAGGTCGCATAGGAGCTTTCGCCATTGGCCTGTAGACCTTGACTGTCGGTACTGACCCGAGTGACCACACCCGTGGTCAGGTCTTTGATAAAGATGTCATAGACCCCATTGCTATCGCCTGCCACCAGATTCGTGGCACTGCTTACAAACAGCATCTTGCTGCCATCGGCCGAAAATACCTGACCATAGCTATCGCCATCGGCCTGCGACCCATCACTGCTCGTGCTGAGCCGGCTCACGGCGCCGCTGGTCAGGTCTTTGATAAAGATGTCCGTGATGCCATTGGTGTCACCCGCCACCAGGTTGCTGGCCGAACTTTCAAAGGCCACTTTGTTGCCATCCGGTGTAAATACGGCGGTATCACTATCAGCATTGGCCTGCACACCGCTACTTGATCTGCTGACCAAGGTCAGGACGCCACTTAAGAGGTCTTTGACAAAGATATCCTCAAAGCCGTTGCTGTCGCCACTCACCAGATTGGTGGCAAAACTGCTAAACACCACCTTCGTGCCGTCTGCCGAATAGTGCGCATTGACGCTGTCTGCATTGCCCTGCACACCGCTACTGGTACTGCTCACCAGCGTCACAGTGCCGCTCTGGATATTTTTAATAAAAATATCGGATTTGCCATTGCTGTCGCCCGTCACCAGATTAGAGGACGCGCTCTCAAACAGGATTTTGCTGCCATCGGCGGAAAATGTGGCGTTATAACTATCGCCATTGCCCTGCACGTTGCTTGCCGAGGTGCTGAGGCGCGTCACGGTGCCTGTGGTCAGGTCTTTGATAAAGACGTCAAAGGCAGCGTTGCTATCGCCGCTCACCAGATTGGTGGCCATACTGATAAACATCAGTTTTTTGCCATCGGGGGAAAATACGGCGTTATAACTTTGGCCATCGACCTGTAGCCCGCTACTGCTGGTGCTGACCCGGGTGAGGGTCCCGAAATCGCCTTGCTCGGTCACCACGTCCGCGACGTCGTCAATGATATACAGATCATCGCCCGCCCCGCCGATCAGACTGTCGCCAAATCCGGTGCTGGTCAGGGTATCGTTGCCTGCCGTACCATTAATGATTGCCATCAGAACGCTCCTTGCATGTCGAATGAGTCGAAAGATGCATAGCACCCCAAATCACTGATATTTTTATTCATCAAATCGTTAAAGTATGGGCGATTATCTCTATGTGCTGCCTGCTCACAGCGCACACGCAAAGAATACTACTCAGTATTATCATAACGAAATTTTCGATTTTTACGACCCCATTCTGTACTTTTTTTAGGCACATTCGCACTGGGCAAGTTGCTAGGGGGTCGCCCCGATGGCTGAACCACCAGCCATAAAAAATCCCAGCCGAGCTGGGATTTTTTATGCAACTGGACCGTTAAATAAACTGCAGAAACAACCAATACAGTGACCCGGACAAGGCAATCGCGGCGGGCAAGGTCAGTACCCAAGCCGACAGCAGGCTTTTGATCGTGCGCCACTGCAGACCGGACTTGTTGGCGGTCATCGTGCCCGCGACTGCGCTATTGAGCACATGCGTGGTACTGACGGGCAAACCGTATTTGTCTGCCGCGCCGATGATGACCATGGTAGACAGCTGGGCGGCAAAGCCTTGCCCGTAGTTGAGTGGACGATTACCGATTTTTTCACCGACCGTCACCACGATGCGTTTCCAGCCGACCATGGTGCCTAGTCCCAGCGCCAACGCGACGGCGACTTTAACCCACGTCGGAATGAATTGCGTGTTTTGATCGAGGCATTTGGCGTTGGCGGCCAGCACGGCTTTTTGCTCGTCGGTCAGGTTTAATGGCATGGCCTTGTCTTTATCCAAACGTTTGAGGCTGGCATTGACCAAGTACATATCGTTGCGCAGCAGGCGCGTGGCATCGGCGGGCACTTTGGCAAACGTTCCATAGATCGTCACGTTGTAG
>JASLJP010000311.1 GCA_030152425.1 Aquirhabdus sp. | reverse complement strand
CCTACTCGACTGATCGTGATGGCTTTGTCATCGCGGGTGGCGGTGGTATCGTGGTGGTCGAAGCCCTCGACCATGCCAAGGCACGCGGCGCGCGTATCTTGGCTGAAATCGTAGGCTACGGCGCTACCTCAGATGGAATGGATATGGTTGCGCCAAGTGGCGAAGGTGCTAAACGCTGCATGCAGATGGCACTAGATATGGCCGCGCAACATGATGTCACTGAAGTCGACTACCTCAACACGCACGGCACGTCGACCCCAGTCGGCGATGTGGCGGAACTACGTGCGATCCGCGATGTGTTTGGCGACAAATCTCCGCCGATCAGCTCGACCAAATCGATGAGTGGCCATAGCCTCGGCGCGGCGGGTGTGCAAGAAGCCATCTACTGCCTGCTGATGATGGAAGAAGGATTTATTGCGCCGTCGATCAATATCACCGAGCTGGATCCTGAGGCAGAAGGTCTCGACATCGTTCAACAAACTCGTCCGGCAACGTTGAATGCAGTTCTCTCCAACAGCTTTGGCTTTGGGGGTACCAACGCCAGCTTGATCCTCAAGCGCTACGAGGAATAAGCGTTGCTGTGGATCAAAGCATTCCACATCGTGGCAGTCGTGTGCTGGTTCGCCGCACTGTTTTATCTGCCGCGGTTGTTTGTCTACCATGCTCAGAGCACTGATGCGCTGAGCATCCAGCGCTTTGAAGTCATGGAGCGCAAGCTTTATCGCGGGATCATGACCCCCGCGATGATCGCAACCTGGGTTTTGGGACTGTGGATGCTCGGCTTGGGTGGTGAGTACTACCTCAGCCAACATTGGATGCATGCCAAACTCGGCCTCGTGGTACTCCTGACAGGATACCATTTTAGCTGCGGTCATTATCGCCGTGCACTCATTGCTAACCCACAGTTAAAATCCCACGTATTCTTTCGCTGGTTTAACGAAGCGCCGATCCTCATCCTGATCGCTGTCGTGATTCTGGTGGTGGTCAAGCCTAGCTTTTAGGTCTCAGGCCTATTGATCGGGGCTTTTGGATTACCACTTTGGGGTCTATTTAGAACAATAACTTACATCTATTTTCATTCGAGTTGTCTACTGTATCTGCATCGTTCAACGTGATTGATGTATGACCCTCCTTGTGACGCTCTGCCTGTTGATCATCTGCTCATTCGCAGTGCCGATCACGCTCGGCTACCGCTCGACCGATTCTTTACACCGGCAGACTGCGCTACGTTTAAGCCTAATTGCTTTGGCTGTCGCCCTACTCTATCTGCTGGCTGTTTATGAACTGGCCACCCTGCTCAATCTGTTTAAATTGGGCAACCTAAACTGGCTGGGTAAATTTGCTGCCATCGCACTCATGGCAGGCATCTATATCGCGCTGCCCAAACATATCCGAGCAGAAACAGGCATTCTGCGACTGCCCCGCCCAGCCGAATGGCATTCGAGCCTCTTTATCTCGGGCATCGCCGTGATGTTCTTTGTATTTTGCAACTCAATGCTATCCTTGCTGTATGCCCATATCTGCCGCCATCCCAGCGTGGAAGCTGTCTGGTTTGCAGCAACATTGCCCGGTCTCGATGAGGAAATGGCCTTTCGCGGGATTTTATTGGCGATTCTGGTCGGGGCGTTTGATAAACCCTGGCGAGTGCTCGGGATTAGAGTGGGTTGGGGTGCAGTCGCCGTGATCTGTTTTTTTGGTGCTGCGCATGGCTTTGAGACCGCGGCGCAGGGTGCACCATGGCTGTTTTCTGCCATCGTGGCGCTGATCAGTGGCTTGATGGGCGCACTGCTACTGTGGCTAAAGGAACGAACGGGCTCTATCTGGCTCGGCGTGCTGGTGCACAACCTCGCCAATGTGTCCGCGGCGCTGATCTGCAGTTAACAAACGCAGATCAACGGGAGAGGTAACGCGTCATATCCTCAATCCCTTTTAGGGTCATCGGATACATCTTGTCTTCAAACGTTTGTTTAATTGCGGCGATAGTCTGGGTGTAATGCCAGTAACTGTCATCTTCAGGATTGAGCCATGCTGTTTTGCTGAAATGATTACGCATGCGCTGTAGCCATACCATCCCTGCCTCTTCATTGGTATATTCTACCGATCCGCCGTTGCTCATTAGCTCATACGGCGCCATGCTGGCATCACCGACGAAGATCACACGATAGTCTTTGCCATAGGTGCGTAGTAGCTCCCATGTATCCATACGGCTGGTGGAACGGCGGACATTGTCCTTCCACACATAGTCGTACAGGCAGTTATGGAAATAGAAAAATTCGAGCGTTTTAAACTCAGATTTAGCTGCGCTAAACAGTTTCTCACATTGCTCGACATGGGCATCCATCGAGCCGCCGATATCAAATAGCATCAAAACCTTCACTCGATTTCGGCGCTCTGGAATCATTTGAATATCCAGCATGCCATGACGTGCCGTTGAATCAATGGTGCCGCCAATATCTAATTCTTCCGCGGCACCTTGCCGTGCAAAACGTCGTAAACGACGCAGCGCAATTTGCATCTGACGCGTGCCTAAAATTTGCTGGTCATCAAGATTTTGATATTGACGTTGTTCCCAAACTTTGACTGCGGATTTTTTACGACTCGGTCCAC
Source organism: Aquirhabdus sp. (assembly GCA_030152425.1). Taxonomy (GTDB): domain Bacteria; phylum Pseudomonadota; class Gammaproteobacteria; order Pseudomonadales; family Moraxellaceae; genus Aquirhabdus. Next base: position 154 of record JASLJP010000311.1, on the reverse strand, counting down.
CGATACGAACGCCTTCAGGATGATCACCGAACGCACCAAACGGCGAAGTGCCACCCGTGCCAATCATTTTATTACCGCCCTGATGTTTTTTATGCTGTTCACGCAAGCGCTCTTCCAACATTTTCATCAATTGTTCGAGTGATCCGGCTTTTTC
>JASLJP010000367.1 GCA_030152425.1 Aquirhabdus sp. | reverse complement strand
CCCGCGATGTCGACGACATAGGTGTCGTTGCCCAGCCCACCGTACATGGTGTCGATGCCGCTGCCGCCGTTGAGGATGTTACTGCCGCTGTTACCCGTCAGCGTGTTATTGAGGCTATTGCCGTTGCCGTTCCTCGTACCCGTGCCGATGAGGATCAGGTTTTCGAGATTGGCGGCCAGTGTGTAGCTGAGGGTACTTTCGACCGTGTCGATGCCTTCCCCAGCGTTTTCGCTGTAGGTGTCGAGGGTGTCCGTGCGGATATAGGTGTCGTTGCCCAAGCCCCCGATCAGGGTGTCCGTGCCTGCGCCGCCGTCGAGCACGTTGTCCGCGGCATTGCCGCTGATGCTGTTGCTTTGGCTATTGCCCGTGCCGTTGATATTGCCCGTGTCCGTCAAGACCAGATTTTCCACACCGTCACTCAGGCTGTAGCTGACCGAGGATTGCACCGTGTCGATGCCGCCGGGGGTGAGGTTGAGCACAAACACGTCTTGATGCAGGGTTGCCCCGCCATCGGCCTGATTCGGCGCGATGCTGTCAAACAGCAACTGGCTGCCGTCGGCGGAAAATCTCGGATTGCCGCTGTCCAAGCCCAACTCACCGCTGACCCGAATGATGCTGTGGGTGACGAGATCTTTGATAAAGACATCCGCGATCCCGCCCGTGTCCCCCGCCACTAAATTACTGGCCGTCGACACAAAAGCGACTTTGCTGCCATCGGGTGAAAACGTCGGGCTATAGGAATGGCCATTGGCTTGGAGACCGCCGGTCGTGGTGGAGATGCGCTGGATGGACTGGGTGAGCAGATCCTTGATAAAAATATCACTATAGCCATCGGTGTCGCCCGCCACCAGATTGTCTGCAGTGCTGGCAAACATCACTTTCATGCCATCAGGGCTAAAGACCGCAGCGCCTTCATCGCGATTGGCCGGCACGCCATTGATGTCGGTATCGACACGGGTCACGATGCCGGTCTGCAGATTCTTGAGAAACAGATTGGCGATGTGCGGGGCGCTATCGGCCAGCAGGTTGGTTGAGTAACTGGCAAACACCACCTGAGTACCATCCGCCGAGATCGTCGCATTAAAACTATTGCTATCGCCGCTGATGCCGGCGGCATTGCAACTGACCAAGCGTATCTCACCGGTCTGCAGATCCTTGAGATAAATCCCGGTATGACCATTGGTCGACGGGGTGCCAAAATTACTGGCGTCGCTGCTAAAGACCACCAGACGTCCATCGGCGGAAACACTGGCGCTATAGCTGGCGGCATTGCCCTCGGTGCCATTGGCGCTGGCACTGACCAAGCTGGCCTGACCGGTGACTAAATTTTTAATGAAAATATCACGGCTAAAATTATCATCGCCGAAGACCAGATTGGTGGCATCGCTGTCAAAGACCACCTGCGTCCCGTCTGCGGACAGGGCAAAGCTAAGGGCAGCACTGCCATTCGACTCGGCACCGCTGCTGCTGGTATTGACGCGGGTCACGGCGCCTGTGACGCGATTTTTGACAAAAATATCCGCGATCGCATTGCTGTCGCCGGCGACCAGATTGCTGGCTTTGCTGATAAAGACCACTTGGGTGCCATTGGCATTGATGACCGGCGCGGTGCTGTCGGCATTGCCCTGCACACCGTTTTGATCCGTACTGACGCGCCATAACGGGTCTTCATCGACCACATCGCCGACGTGATCCACGAAGTAAGTGTCATCGCCCGCCCCGCCCTGCATGGTGTCTGCGCCCGCGCCGCCATACAGGATATTGCTGGCCAGCGTGCCGCTGATCCGGTTATCGAGGCTGTTGCCGGCGCCGTTTAGCGCGGCATTGCCCATGAGAAAGAGGTTTTCGGTACTGTCGGTCAGGGTGTAGCTGACCAAGCTTTGCACGCTGTCGCGCCCTTCGCCGGCATACTCGTTCACAAAGTCCAGCGCATCGATGAGCACATAGAGATCATCGCCCAGACCGCCGGACAGGGTATCCGACCCGCCTGCGCCATTCAGGATATTATTGGCACTATTGCCGGTCAGGCTGTTGTTGCCGACGCTGCCCGTGGCATAGATGGCCGTGCTGCCGGTCAGGATCAGATTTTCGACATTGCTGTCGAGTCCGAAGCTGACGCTGCTCTGCACCGTGTCGCTGCCGCCACTGGCGGCCTCGGTGATCAGATCGCCGATATAGTCCACGATATAGGTGTCATCGCCGGTGCCGCCGATCAGGGTATCGATGCCGAGACCGCCTGTCAGGGTGTTGTTGCCCGTGTTGCCGGTCAGGGTATTGTTTTGCGCATTGCCGGTGGCGTTGATGTTGCCACTGCCGGTCAGGATCAGGTTTTCGACGTCCGTGCCGAGCGTGTAGCTGATACTGCTGTGCACGCTGTCGCTGCCGGCGCCAAAGCTCTCGGTCACGACATCTCCGGCGTTGTCGACGACATATACGTCGTTGCCCAGCCCGCCGATCAGGGTATCCGTCCCTGCACCGCCGTTTAAGGTGTCGTTGCCGGCGTTGCCGGTGATGCTGTTGCTGCCGCCATTGCCGGTGGCGTTAATGTTGCTGCTGCCGCTTAAGGTTAAATTTTCTAAGTAGGCCCCCAAGGTATAGCTCACACCGCTCTGCACGCGATCGGTGCCCGACGCGCTGTTTTCGGTCACGATATCAGCGGCGTTGTCGACGATATACACGTCGTTGCCCAGCCCGCCGATCAGGGTATCCGCGCCTGCACCGCCGCTTAAGGTGTTGTTGGCATCATTGCCCGTCAGGCTGTTGTTGAGGCTGTTGCCGGTGCCATTGATATTGCTGCTGCCGGTCAGGATCAGGTTTTCGAGATAAGCGCCCAAGGTAAAGCTGACCGATGCGCGCACGCTATCCACACCGCCGCTATCCAGCCCGACCACAAAGATGTCGCGCTCGCCGTTTGTATCTGCCGCCACCAGATTGCTGGCATCACTTTCAAAGATCAGCTTGCTGCCATCGTCCGAGAAGCGCGGTGCATCGCTTGCGGCATCGGCTTGGATACCGGCTGCGCTCAGATTGACGCGCTGGATTGATCCGGTGATGAGGTTTTTGACAAAGATATCGGCGACGCCATTGCTGTCACCTGTGACCAGATTGCTGGCGGTGCTGACAAAGGCCAGCAAACGACCATCGGCGGATAACACGGCGCCATAGCTGTCGCCGTTGCCCTGCACCCCGCCCGCACCGGTGCTGGCACGGATCAACGCGCCGCTGCTTAAGTTTTTGACAAAGATGTCGCGTACGCCATTGCTATCACCGCTGACCAGATTGCTGGCGAGGCTGACAAAGGCGACGCTGTTGCCATCCTGACTGAAGGTGGCGGCGCTGCTATCGGCATTGCCATTCACCCCTGCCGCTGTGGCGCTCAATTGGCTAAAGGTGTTGGTGCTTAAGTCTTTGATAAAAACGTCGGCGATATGACTAAAGTCATTGATGCTGGTGAAGTTGTTCGCATAGCTGACAAAAACGACTTTGCTGCCATCATGACTGATCACGCCCTGGCTGCTATCGCCGTTGCCACTGCCGGTCAGCACGGTGCTGAAACCTGCGCCGAGCTGATGCAGATAAATATCGCTATAGCCGTTAAAGTCGCTGGCGAGATCATCGGCACTGCTGGTATAGACGAGGGTTTGACCATCGGCCGATAGACTGGGCGCGCTGCTGGCAGCGTTGGCCGATTCAGAGGTTGAGGGGTTGCGGGTGATCAGGGTGGTGATGCCGCTGGTGAGATTTCTCACAAAGATATCGGTCGTGCCATTGCTATCGCCGGCAGCCAGATTGTCGGCGTTGCTGGCAAACGCGACGATGTTGCCATCGGCCGAGATGACGGGCGCGAAGCTCTGGCCATTGGCGGCCACGCTGCCGGAAGCCATGCTGATCGCCGTGATGGCACCGCTGCTTAAGTCTTTGACAAAGATGTCAGCGACGCCATTTGCCGTGCCGCTGAGGTTTTCCGCGAGACTGACAAAGACGATTTTACCGGCATCGGCCGAGAATGAGGCAACGCTGCTGGCGCCATCGCCTTGCAGTCCTGCGCCACTCGTGCTGACCCGCAGCGTGCTCTTGGACCCTTCATCGACCACATCGCCGAGATTGTCGACGATATAGGTGTCATCGCCCGCCCCGCCCTGCATCGTATCTGCCCCGAGTCCGCCATCCAAGGTGTCGTCGCTGACCGTGCCCAGCAGGGTGTCATTGTTATTGCTGCCTGTGATGATGGCCATCTCTGCGCTCCTACGCTCATGTGCTGCACGTCATGGCAGCACATCTAGTCGACCGCTCAGGTCCAGTTGGCCGCAAACACCGGATTAAGCGCGGTTTGCTGGGCGGGGCTTAAGGTGGTCTGACCGCTCGGTGGCTCGGTCATCCCAGCCATGGCGTTGACCAGATTCTGCACATTGGCATCGGTCAGGGTTTTGCCGTCGCCCGAGTTAAAGGTCTCGATGTGGTTGGTCGTGCCGCCGATGTACCAGTTTTT
>JASLJP010000366.1 GCA_030152425.1 Aquirhabdus sp. | reverse complement strand
CTCAGCTATACGCTGGCAGCGACTTTGGAAAACCTGACCATCACGGGCAGCAGCACGCGCAACGGCACGGGCAATACCGGCGCCAATGTGCTGACCGGCAACTCCGGCAACAACACCCTGACCGGTCTGGCCGGCAACGACACCTACAGTTTAAGCCGCAGCAGCGCCGCCGATACCTTGGTCGACGTCGATGCCACGGCGGGTAACAATGACCAGTTGCTGTTTGCCAGCGACGTGGCCAGTAACCAACTGTGGTTTAAACATGTCGGCAATGATCTGGTCATCGACATCATCGGTACGGCCAACTCCGCCACGATCAAAAACTGGTATAGCGGCACCGCCAGCCATATCGAGACCTTTAAATCCGGTGACGGCAAAACCCTGACCGATACCCATGTGCAAAATCTGGTCAATGCCATGGCCAGCCTGACCGAACCCCCAAGCGGCCAAACCACGCTCACCCCCGCCCAGCAAACCGCGCTCAATCCGGTGCTCGCGGCCAACTGGACCTGAGGCTCACGGTGTGACGCGACAGACCCTCTGCACAGAGGGTCTTTTTTATGTCTGGCGCTGGTCTGGCGGCTGTTTAAAGTTTAGCCGTTCACGGTGAAAATGGCGTATGATTTTGGGATAATGCGCGCGTGGATTACAACAACGCCATCACTCGCCACACACGTTTAGGGATGATAAAAAAATGAGCACAATCACAGGCAGCGCCGCATCAGAGACCTTAAACGGCGCGGCGGGCGACGATACCATCAGCGGGCTGGCCGGGCTGGATTTTATCCTGGGCAGTGGCGGCAATGACGTTTTGATCGGTGGGCTGGACGATGACGCCATCGTCGGCGGCGCAGGCGATGATATTTATCAGTTTAATCTCGGCGATGGCCATGACAGCTATGACTGCTACAGCATCGTCGACCATGCCGACCGCGTGGTGTTCGGTGCCGGCATCACCCAGGCCAATATCAAGCTGACGCGTCAAGGCGGTGATCTGGTCATCACCTTTAGCAATAGCCCCAATGACAGTATCTGCATCCTCAATCATTTTACCCAAACCGATAGCGTGCTCAGCACCCTGCAGTTTAGCGACAGCTCGACCCTCAACATTGCCCCCACCAATCTGAGCAATATCGTGTACAGCACCGGCAGCGCCGCCGACAACGGCCTACTGGGCTATGACGGGGTAGATGTGATGAGCGCCGGCGAGGGCAATGACGAAGTCGCCGCGCTGGCCGGCAGTGACAGTGTCGACGGCGGACTAGGGCGTGACAATCTGTTTGGCGGGCTGGGCAATGACTCGCTGAATGGCGGCTTGGGCAATGACACGCTGCAGGGCGAGGAGAGCAACGATACGCTGATCGGCGGACTGGGCGATGACCTGTTGATCGGCGGTGATGGGGCCGATATCTATTTTTACAGTCTGGGCGATGGGCAGGATGTCATCGCCAATTTCGCCGCCAGTCCGGGCGCCGACAAGATCACGCTCAATAGCGGCATCACGCTGGCCAATATCAAGCTCAACCGTGAGGTCAATGACCTCATCATCACCTTTAGCAATAGCGCCAATGACAGCATTCGGGTCACCAATCATTTTTTAAACAGCACCTACCAGCTCAATACCCTGCTGTTTAGCGACGGCAGCACGCTGGATCTTGCGCCGACCAATCTGGCCAATATCGTCTATAGCAAAGGCGCCAACAATACCTATGATGCGCTGCCCGGCTATGCCGGCATCGATGTGATCAACGGCTATGGCAACAATGACACCCTGTATGCCGTGGGCGGCAATGACACGGTGGATGGCGGGCAGGGGTCGGACACGGTCGACGGCGGCGAGGGCAATGACAGCCTGCTCGGTGGTACGGGCGCCGATACTCTCGCGGGCGCTGCGGGCAATGATGTGCTACTCGGCGGCGCCGACGACGATGTGCTGGTCGGCGGTGAGGGTGCAGACGTCTATAAATACAGCTTGGGCGATGGCAATGACAAGATCGTCAACGATCAGGCCACCGCGAGCGCCGACAAGATCCTGTTTGGCGCCGGCATCACCTTGGCCAATATCAAGCTGACCCGCGTCGGCTATGATCTGATCATCAGCTTTACCAATTCCAGCACCGACAGTATCCGGATCATCGGCCAGCTCAGCGGCGATAACAGCTATGTGCTGAATACGCTGCAGTTTAGCGATGCGACTACCCTGTCCATCAGCCCGCTGACGCTGTCCAATGTCATCACCAGCCCCGGCTCTCCTTTAAGCGACATGCTCGACGGCTATGGCGGCCGCGACATACTGCTGGGCGGCAATGGCGATGACCAACTGATCGCGGCAGGCGGCAACGATTCGCTGGACGGCGGTCAGGGCGGTGACTATCTGGAGGCCGACGAGGGCAACGACACCCTGCTGGGCGGCGCGGGCACCGATGCGCTGCTGGGCAGCGATGGTACCGATCTGCTCACCGGCGGCATCGGCGACGACACGCTGCAGGGCGGTGAAGGTGCCGACAGCTATTTTTTCAATGCCGGCGATGGTCAGGACTTTATCTATAATCTTCAGACTGTGGCGGCGGCGGACAAGATCGTCTTTGGCGCGGGCATCACCGCGGCCAACATCCACCAGTTTCAAGACGGCAATGATCTGGTCATCACCTTTGACGGCAATGGCGGTGATCTGCTGCACATCGTCGGTCAGTTTGATGGCGATGTGCCCACCGAGCTGCATACCCTGCAGTTTAGCGATGCCACGACCCTGACCCTGACCACCACACCGTTGTCCCTGCCGGACTATGTCGCCGGTACGCGCAACAGTGACTCGCTGTCGGGCGATGGCGGCAACAACCTGTTCAGCGCGGGCGTAGGCGCCGATGAAATCATTGCCAATGCGGGCAACGATACCCTGAACGGCGATGCGGGCAACGATTCGCTGTATGGCGGCGATGGCAACGACCTGATCACCGGCGGCCGCGGCGACGACTATCTGCAGGGCGATGAAGGCGTCGACAGCTATGTGTTTAATAAACTGGACGGCAACGACACGCTGTACAACTATCAGACCATGACCGTCACCACCGACAAGATCGTGTTTGGCGCGGGGATCACCGCCGCCAATATTCGCCTCAATCGCCAAGGCGATGACCTGATCATCACCCTGACCAATTCCAGCACCGATAGCATCCGTATCAGCAACCAATACACCAGCGTCGCCTATCAGCTCAACACGCTGCAGTTTGCCGATGCCAGCACGCTGAATATCAATCCGACTAACCTGACCAATCTGGTCTATAGCACCGGCACGAGCGCCCCCGATGCGCTGACCGGCTATGACGGCACAGACAGTATGTCGGGCAGCGGTGACGACGATGATCTGATCGGCCTCGGCGGCGATGACACGTTGAACGGTGGCGCAGGCGCGGACAGTCTGCTGGGCGGCGATGGCAATGACTCGCTGGTCGGCAGCGTCGGCGCGGACACCCTGTCGGGCGATGATGGGGCGGATAGCTTAAGCGGCGGCACGGGTGATGACTTTCTGCAGGGCGGTTTGGGCGCCGACCGCTATCAGTTTAATCTCGGCGACGGACAAGACCGCATCGACAACAATCAAGCGGCTGCCGCTGCCGATGAGATCGTACTCGGCGCCGGCATCACCGCCGCCAATATCAAGCTGCTGCGCGAAGGCAATGATCTGCTCATCACCTTTAGCAACAGCGCCAATGACAGTATCCGTGTGATTAACCAATACGGAGCCGGCACCAGCTATCGGCTCGGCATACTCCGATTCAGCGATGCCACGGCGCTGTCTATCAGCCCCAGCACACTGACCAACACCGTCTATAGCAATGGCAGCGCCTTCAACGATGGCTTTACCGGCTATGCGGGCAACGACGTCATGATCGGGTTGGCGGGCGTCGACGGCATGGACGCCGGTGGCGGCAATGACCTGCTGGACGGCGGCTCGGGTGCCGACAATATGAACGGCGAGGCCGGCAACGACACCGTGCTGGGCGGCACAGGCGATGACAACCTGAATGGCGGCGACGGCACTGACCAGCTTACCGGCGGCACGGGCGATGACTATCTGCAGGGCGGCCTCGGTGCCGATAGCTACTTTTTTGCACTGGGCGATGGCACCGATCGGATCGACAACTCCAGCGCGGCTGTTGCGGCGGACAAGATCGTGTTTGCTGCCGGCATTACGGCGGCCAATATCCGCTTGACCAAAGTCGGCAGCGATTTGCTCATCCGCTTGACCAACAGTCCAAACGACAGCATTCGTATCTTTAACCAGTTTTCCAACCCCGCCTATGTGCTGGGCACGCTGCAGTTTAGCGATGCGACGACGATGAGCATCAGCCCCACCGTACTCAGCAATATCGTCTACAGTACCGGCAGTTTTTATGGCGATAGTCTGGCCGGCTATGCGGGCATCGACAGCATGTCAGGCGGCGACGGCTCGGACTCCTTGGATGGTGACTCGGGCAATGACACGCTGCTGGGCGGTGCGGGCGGCGATGTGATGCAAGGCGGCAGTGGCAACGACCGCCTCGACGGCGGCCTGTCGGCCGACCAGATGATGGGCGGCATCGGCAATGACACCTTCATCGTCGACAATGCACTCGACGTGATTTCCGAGTCGATCGGCGAGGGCACCGATACGGTACAGAGCAGCGTCACCTTTACCCTCGGCACCGATGTCGAAAACCTGACCCTGACCGGTACGCAGGCGATCAATGCCACAGGCAATACACTGGCCAACCAACTGACCGGCAACAGTAACAACAATACGCTGCAGGGTCTGGACGGCAACGACACCCTGAGTGGCGGCGCAGGCGCAGACACGCTGCAGGGTGGCGCGGGCAACGACAGCTATGTGGTCGACGCGGCTGGCGACGTGGTGACCGAAAGCTCAGGTGCAGGTACCGATACCGTCCAGTCGTCGATCAGCTATACGCTGGGCAACTATCTGGAAAACCTGACCTTGACCGGTACAGGTACGCGTAACGGCGTCGGCAATGCCGGTGCCAATGTGCTGACCGGCAATAGCGGCAACAACAAACTCGACGGCGGCGCAGGCAATGACACCCTGTTGGGTGGACTCGGCGACGACACCTATGTGGTCGATGTGGCGGGCGACGTGGTGACCGAATCGGCAAGCAGTGGCACCGACACCGTACAAAGTGCGGTCAGCTATACCCTCGGCATCAACGTCGAAAACTTGACCCTGACGGGCACCGGCACGCGCAACGGCGTCGGCAACGGCGCGGCCAATGTCATGACCGGAAACAGTGGCAACAACGTGCTGACCGGTGACCTCGGCTCGGATAGCTATTCCTTGAGCCGTACCAGCGCCAAGGACACGTTGGTCGATGTCGGCGGTAGCAACGACCAGTTGCTGTTTGCCAGCGATGTCGCCAGCAACCAGCTGTGGTTTAAACATGTGGGCAATGATCTGGTCATCGACATCATCGGCACCGCCAATACCGCGACGATCAAGAACTGGTACATCGGCGGCACCACCAATCATATCGAGACCTTTAAATCCGGCAATGGCAAAACCCTGACCGACGATCATGTGCAAAATCTGGTCAACGCCATGGCCGGCATGACCGAGCCACCGAGCGGTCAAACCAGCTTGACCCCCGCCCAGCAGACGGCGCTGAATCCGGTGTTGGCCGCGAATTGGACGTAAGGGGCGTCCGCTTAAAAGCTGACGATGTTTAAAAAGCGCCGATCACCCTTTAAGGGGCTGGTCGGCGCTGTTTCTTTGTACGATAAAATGCTGATCGATCACCGCGAGGTGTATGATAAGAGCGGGGTAGATGCTGCGCGTTGATGGGGATGCGCGATCTATAGTTATCGCTAGGCTTGCCGCACGGTGCA
>JASLJP010000270.1 GCA_030152425.1 Aquirhabdus sp. | reverse complement strand
TTAAATAAAGCGCATTAATCTGAGTTGAACGCAGGTGGCGCATAGTTTTTGCAGCGCGAATATTAATGTGACTACAGTGTCGGTGCAAGCGAAAGCCAATCTTCAGATCGCCGTCTGCGCATTCTCCGCTGCTTGCTGCATGATCTTCTTAGCCATCTGCACTGCATCGTCAACACTGCGCGGGTCGTAGCAGCTGGCGGGCAGGTCGGTCAGTTTCACGCGGGCGAGGATATCGCGCAGCGGATCTTTGACACGGGCAAACAGGATCTTGATATTGCGCAGCTTCATCTCCGCTGCAAAGGCTTCCAGCGCCTCCAAGGTGGTGCTGTCCAGATCGCTACTTTCCTCCAGACTGACGATGACAAACTTGACGGCGGGTTGCTTGGCCAATTGCTGACCGATGGCGGCAAACACACGGTCGGCGTTGGCAAAGAACACCTGTGTCTGCGGGCGGGCAATGAGCAGATAGGGCAGGGTGTAGGCATCGGGGTGACGCGTGATGTCGACATAGTGATGCGAGGTGCCAAGCTCGCCCAGATAGGCGACATGAGCTTCTGACAGCGTGCGCAGCATCATGATCAGGCTGACCGCGATGGCCGCCAGCAGTCCATCCAGCACGCCGAGCAGCAGCACTGCCACCAAGGCCGACACGACGATGATCCGGTCACGCCGCCACTGAAAATAAGGTCTAAAGGTCTGCCACGAGATATTGTGCCCGACCGCATGGATCACGATGGCCGCCAGTACCGGCTGCGGCGTATGTTCGATATAGGGCAGGAGTGTCAGCACGACGATCAACACCACGACAGCAGCGACCCATGCTGCCCAGCGGCTCTGCGCTCCGGCCGATTCATTGGCCGAGGTGGCCGAGTAGCCAGCGCCAACTGGCATGCCATGAAAAAATCCCGACACGATATTGGCCACCCCAAAGGCCATCAGGTCACGATTGGGGTTGGTCAGATCGCCATGCTTGATGGCAAATGTGCGGATCGCGCCGTAGGACTCGGCGTAGAGGATCATGACCATCGCCACGCCCACCTCACCAATCCGCAGCCATTGTACCCGCGTCAGATCGGGGAGCGTCGGCCAGTTGAGGCTGAGATTGATCTGGCCGACCGCCGCGACGCCATAGCTGGCGGTAAAGCCGGACAGATCCAGCACGATCCCTCCGGCGATAACCAGCAGCGCCGCTGGCAGGGCGCGCCAATAGGACAGCGCTTTGAGCAGAGCCAAGGCCACCGCGGCGATCAGCAGGCCGGTCATGTTCCATTTCGGGATTGCCCAGACCAGATCGGAGACATAGCGAAAAATATCGCTATGGATGGGGTGCACCGCGACGATATTGGGAAACTGTTTGATGACGATGGTGATGGCCAAGCCCACCGCAAAGCCGCGCAGTACCGGCTTGGCGATAAAGTTAGAAATCTCGCCTAGCTTGGCGACGGACGCAAGGATAAAGTACAGCCCAGTGAGAATGATCAGGCCATAGGCGAGGGTCAGGCGCAGCGCCATATCAGGCCCTGCACTGGCGGTCACGGCAGAGAGCAAAACGGCCGCGGATGACGAGGTCGCGGAGACGATGGCAAAGCGGCTGGTGCCGATTAAGCCATAGCAGAGCAGTCCGATCAGCAGGGCGATCACCCCCGCCTGTGGCGGCATACCCGCGATGCCGGAGTAGGCGACCGCTTCCGGCAGCAGTAGACCCGCGATGGACAGGCCAGCCACCAGATCGGCGATACGGGCAGAGCGCGACGGGTTTATCACAGATTTACTCTAAAGGCGGTTTATAGGTCAGGGTCATATTTGCCGATCCACCCCGGCAGATAGCGTGCTTCGATCCCGCGTGCGAGTCCAGTTGCTTGCTCGATCGCCTGTTTTTCTGACTGGGTGATCAGCTCGACGGCGATCTGCGGTCTAAAAAAATCCGCCCAGATAAACTCGCTAAACGGCGTGGTGTCTTTGGCATAGCCGCCGGCTTCGCGGACGAAGCCCGCCAGACTGCGATAGGGATCGTTGCGTTGTTTGGTGATGCTGCTCGGAATGTCGGCATAGGTCAGGCGGTTGCCGTGTTCATCATAGGGATGGGTCAGTTGTCTGAAATCCATCACCCGCCAAAACCGCTCTGCATCGAGCCAAGAGTAGTCATGTTGTACGGTCACATAGGCGGTGTCGATGCCTTCTTCGAGCAGGGCAAGGCCGAGATGGTGGTGATCAACGATATAGTGTTGCGCGTTCGGCCCCAGCACACTGGGGAACCATTGCTGCTTGAGGCGTTTGTGGCGGTCTTTTTTTCCCAGTTTTGCCCATTCGTCGCGTTTGATCGCGACCTCGGCCGTGCCGACCGTGATCTGGGTGGGGTGGAGGTCGCGGATATCGACTTCGATCAGATGTTGGTGGCTGCTCATGACACGATCCTTGTCGTAAAAGGGTGAGTACAAACAACAACGCCGACAGCAGGAGCGTGTCGGCGTTGATAAATTCAGGGTTTAAAGCCCGGGCTTACTGGCAAGCTTTACCATGATCAGCACGTGCACCTGCGGCGATGGCTGCAGATTCAGTCATGTACGAGCCCGCTTTGGTTTTGCCGTACCAGCGGCTGGTAGAGCAGTGATAGACCTTCGAGTTGGTGTTGACCCATACTTGGCCTGCGCCGCCACCCTGTGCCACAGTGGTTGTTGTCGTTGTGGTGGTTGCAGGTGCTGCGGTCGGAGCAGGTGCAGCCGTTGGTGCGGCAGCCGGTGCTGGTGCAGCTTTTTTGCCAAAGCCAAAGAAGCCTTTATTGGCCGGTGCGGCAGTGGGGGCTGCGGCTGGTGCAGGGGCTGCAGCGGCTGGTGCTACAGTGGCGGCCGCGCCAGCAGCGGCGTACCACTCTTGCACGCCTTTATGGCCACGGCATGCGCCTTGTTTGCTGGCGCCTGTCCAGTAGGTGCCGTCTTTACACAGGCCGGTCGAGCCAGCAGGCGCTGCGCCGGTATGGGTGACGGTGGTCGAGGCGGCAACGGTCGGTGCAGC
>JASLJP010000261.1 GCA_030152425.1 Aquirhabdus sp. | reverse complement strand
GCCAACGCGATAGCTTGACCGGCGTGATACGTATCCGTGCTGGACTGTTGGATGAGCCGCTCGAGGTCAAACCTGCTTATCATTTCTATACCGCGTCGTAGTGCAGTTGGTTACCGATCACCGACGACCTGCCGCAGTATCCGGCGGCCGCACCGTAGAGTGTGCTTATAGAAGTTTTTTTAGGGTCGGATAGACATTGTCCAGCATACGCTGCTGGGCGACCGCCTTGGGATGGATGCCATCCGCTTGCATCAAATCCGCGTGACCTGCGACACCGTCCAGAAAAAATGGGACATAGCTCACCTGCGGCGTCGTCGCCACCTGCTTAAAGCTATTGCCAAACGCATTTGCATAGGCCGTGCCGTAGCTGGGCGGGATGCGCATGCCCATCAGCACGACTTTGGCTTTACTGGCTTGGCTCAGACTCACCATCTTGCTCAGATTACTGTGCAGGATGGCTGGCGGCTGACCGCGCAGTCCGTCATTGCCGCCCAGTTCCAGTATCACGATATCCGGGCGATAGGTGGACAGGAGCTTTGGCAGTCGCGCCAGTCCGCCACTCGATGTTTCCCCGCTGACGCTGGCATTGATGACCAGATGCTGTCCTTTAGTAGGCAGATCCAGACGGTTTTGCAGTTTCTGCACCCAGCCTTGCTGGGGGTCGATGCCGTAGCCTGCACTTAAGCTATCGCCGACGACCAAGATGCGTTTGGCTTCGGCAGATGCGAGCGAGGCAGTGGCCAGCAGTGTTAACAAAATCCAACGCCGGACTGTGGAATTTGGCGTTATCGTGGACAACTGAACTGGTATAAAGCGCGACATGTAATCCTCTGGATGAGCACTGCGACTGGGCCAGCTCGACACGCTCTCAATTCAAATTTGATCGACCTATTTCTTAGATACGGTATCGCTATGGCGCAAGACTTGCTGCACATCCCCAACGCACGATCGGACGATTCCACGTTACCGCACAGCCAGCATGATCATGGTGCAAAGCCCAGCGCAATTCAAGTCAGCGCGCTCAGTCAAATTGTCAACAGCGAAGCTGGACTGCTGACTGTGCTGGCAGATATTTCGTTTGAGATCGCGCCGGGAGAGCAGGTGGCGATTACGGGTCGTTCCGGTTCAGGAAAATCCACCTTACTCGGCTTGCTGGCGGGCCTCGATACCCCCTCTGCGGGTCAGGTCTCGGTTTTTGGTCAGATGCTAGGGGTGCTCAGTGAAGACCAGCGGGCTCGTGTACGCCTGCAGCAGATTGGCTTTGTCTTTCAGTCCTTTCAGTTATTGCCCCATCTCACGGCACTGGAAAACGTGGCCTTACCACTGACGCTGGCCAAGAAAATACCGGCAGCCGCCGCACGGCAGCTTGCCGCCGCTATGCTCGATCAAGTCGGACTGGGGGCAAAGCAACAGCAATATCCGCGCGTACTGTCAGGAGGCGAGCAGCAGCGTGTCGCGATTGCACGTGCGCTCGTTCATGAGCCACAGCTTATTTTTGCCGATGAACCGACGGGCAATCTAGATGGCCAAACTGCAGCCGAGATTGAAGAGATGCTGTTCACGCTCAACCGCGAACGTGGCACCACCTTGGTGGTGGTCACCCACGATCAGACTCTCTCCTCGCGGTGCGGGCGCCAGTTGCATCTGCAGTCAGGGCGGCTGATCAGTGATGAGCGGACCGCCCATATTGCGCGTGGGCTGCAGCCATGAGTGTTTTTGCGATTTTGTGGCGTCAAAGTCTGGGCAGCCGTACCCTCGGGGTGTTGTTTGCCGCGTTGGTCCTGGCAGTGACTGCGACCACCATGTTGCAATTTGCTAAGTCCACGCTGCTGACGTCGATCAGCCAACAGGCCGGGCAGCTCTTGGCGGCAGATATCACCATCAGCAGCAGTGCGCCGATCCCGCCGCACTGGCGTGTACGGGCGCAGCACTTACGTCAGACGGATGTGCTCAGCTTTAGCTCAATGGCTCAAGTCGGCGAGCAGTTCGAGCTGGTCAGCGTCAAAGCTGTCACTGCTGCATATCCACTGCGCGGAACACTCTTGATCCAGTCTACGCCCTGTATAGACGGGCAGGGGCGCGATTGCGCGCCGCATCAGGCGCAAGCCAGTCATGCCCCTACAGCGGGCACAGTCTGGGTTGATCCACGCTTGTTGGATGTGCTCCATGTGACGATTGGTCAGCCGATCCGGATCAGTGATGCGACATTGACCGTGGCCGGTGTGATCCAGCGTGATCCCAATCGCGAGCTCGGTTTTGCAGGTTTCGCCGCAGAAGTGATCATGAACCAATCTGATGTTGCGGCGACCCATGCGATCCAGCCGGGCAGTCGTCTCGAATACCGCTTGCTGCTTGCCGGTATGCCTGAGCACGTCGCGGACTTTAGTCAGCGCTATGCCAAGCAGGTGGTCGTGGGAGAGCGTATACGCACCGCCAGCCAAAATAATAACCGTCTAAACAAACCCATCCGCGTATTTACCGACTACGCCCAGTTGGCGGGGCTGCTGACCGTCGTGCTTTGTGGGATTGCCGTCGCGCTCACTGCTCGCCGTTTTGCGGCCGCGCAGTTGGATGGTTTGGCGCTGTTGCGCTGCGTAGGGGCGACTCGACGCCAGTTGACCTTGGGGTTCTTGGCGGTGCTGGGCTTGCTGTGGTTGGCAGCCGTTGTGGTGGGTGCAGGACTCGGTGCGCTCGGTGCCGAGGGGCTGCTTGTGCTGATCAAGGACAGTTTACCTGCGTTGGAGATCAGCTTTAGGCCGTGGTTGTTTATGCGTGAGCCGCTCTATACCGGTATGTTCACCGCAAGCGTGACCTTGTTTGGATTTGCCTTACCGTCATTGGTGCAGTTGTTATATGTATCGCCTCTGCGGGTGCTCCGTGCGGAAGGTTTTGCCAGTATGCAGCGCGTGTTTGGTACAGGGCGAAAAATGCTATCTCGTGGGCTACCGGTATTCTTTGTCGTGTTATTGCTGTGCGGTTTGGTGGCTTTTCAAACGGGCAAAGTGGCCTTTAGCCTGCAGATGATCGCGGCGGCTACCCTAGCCTTACTGGTCATTTTCGCCGTCGTTTG
>JASLJP010000234.1 GCA_030152425.1 Aquirhabdus sp. | reverse complement strand
ATAAAATGATCGGCGATGCGATTGATGTCGCGGTGACGTGGACGATCAACCGCCTCGAGCCGCCTGCGCCTGACACCTCGTCCAAAGCGAACGTCGTCATCACCAAGCCTCAGTTGGCGTGCCGGATGGCGTTTCACATCGAGGCCGACACGATCAACAGCACAGGGATGAGTCGTACCATCGCGCTATCGCGTGAGTCGATCAATCGGGTATCGAGCGCGGTTGCGGCTTCGGTCTTGATCTATGAAGGCGGCGCCAAGCCGGCTGATGCGAACTGTATTTAAGGGGAAGGGACAGCCATGACTATAGAGCCTCCCACCCATGATCACGCGCTGCCACGGGTTGGTATGCGGCTACGGGTCTATCAGGGCAGCGAGATCGCCTTTGGTCCCGGCAAAGCCGATTTACTGGCAGAAATACAAAAAACCGGCTCGATCTCGCAAGCCGCCAAACAGCTCAGCATGAGCTACCGCCGCGCGTGGCTACTGGTCAACACCATGAACCAGTGTTTTAGCCAGCCGCTGGTCACCACTCAAACGGGCGGCACCCATGGCGGCGGCGCACAGGTCAGTGAGACCGGACTACAGGTCTTGGCCCTATTTCGAAGCATGGAACATGCCGCGCTAACTGCGATCAAAAACCAGCAAAGTCAGCTCGCTGCACTGATGCGGCAAAACGATGACACTGCCGAGCACGCACCCAACACCGTACGCACCTAACGCCTCCTTGATCTTCACGGTTTAAACGCAAGATCGATACAAAAGCGGCGGCATATTGATGCCATGATTTCGCCATCGACACGCGTTATGCTTGCGATTTCGACCTACAGGGAGGTGTCCTATTATGACCGTCAACTATATCGCCGAAGGCTATCACAGCGTAAACACCTACCTCATTTCTCCCAAAGTGAATGAGGTATTGGCGTTTGTCAAAACAGTATTCGATGCCGTGGAGTTAGGCTGCTTAAAAACACCGGACGGCAAGATCGGCCATGCCGAGGTGCAAGTCGGCAACTCACGGATCATGCTCAGCCAAGGCATGCCCGAGAGCCTACCCTCGGCGGCAGTCCTTGTGGTCTATGTACCGGATGCAGATGCGGTCTACGCCAAAGCCATTGCCGCAGGTGCTACGCCCATCCGTGAACCCGCCGATCAGTTCTACGGTGACCGCTCCGGCGGTGTCATCGACATGGCGGGTAACCAATGGTGGATCCACACCCATATCGAAGATGTCTCGTTTGAAGAGGTCGAGCGTCGCATGGCCAATCTGCCACAGGGATAAAAACCACCCATAAAAAACGCGCCCAACCGAGGCGCGTTTTTTTTGCAGGATGATCGGCTTAGTTGCTGACCACCAGATTGGCGTACAGATCATACTCATCGGCATCGGTAATGGTCACGACCACTTTATCACCCGACTTGAGGCGTGCCAGATCGGCAGCGGTGAGGTCTTCGATATAGACGTGACCGTCGATCTCTGGCGCATCGGCGTAGGAGCGGGCGATCGCCACCGAATGCTCCAGATCAAACTCGTCGATCAACACGGTGAAGGTACGACCGATACGCGCCTGCAGCTTCTGCGCCGAGATCACTTGCTGGGTCTGCATAAAGCGCTCATAGCGCTCCTGCTGGATTTCAGGAGCAACATGATCTGGCAGATCATTGGCCACGGCACCTTCGACTGGAGAATAGGTAAAGCAGCCAACACGATCCAGTTGTGCTTCTTGCAGCCAGTCGAGGAGATATTGGAAGTCTTCTTCGGTTTCACCCGGGAAGCCGACCACAAAGGTCGAACGAATGACGATATCCGGGCACTTAGCGCGCCATGCGGCCAAACGCGCAAGGGTGTTTTCGCTGTGGGCTGGCCGCTTCATCAGTTGCAAAATGCGTGGGCTGGCGTGCTGAAAAGGGATATCCAAATACGGCAGGATTTTGCCTTCGGCCATCAGATCAATCACCGCATCGACATGCGGGTAAGGATACACATAGTGCAGACGAACCCAGACACCGAGCTGACCAAGTGCGGCGCACAGGTCGATAAATTTCGACTTCAGTGGTTGACCATTCCAGAAGTCGAGTTTGTATTTCAGATCGACGCCATAGGCCGAGGTATCTTGCGAAATTACCAGCACTTCTTGCACACCAGCGTTAACCAAATTTTGCGCTTCTTCCATCACACTGCTGATCGGGCGTGACACCAGATCACCGCGCAGTGACGGGATGATGCAGAACGTGCAGCGATGGTTACAACCTTCAGAGATTTTCAGATAGGCGTAATGTTTCGGCGTCAGGCGCACACCTTGCGGCGGGACCAGATCCAAAAAGGGATTGTGATCCGGTGGGGCAGGCACGTATTCGTGTACGGCATTCATCACGTCTTGATAGGCTTGTGGGCCGGTAACTTTCAGCACACTGGGATGCATGCTGCGGATCTTGTTTTCGTCTTTCCCCAGGCAACCGGTCACGATGACCTTGCCATTTTCACTGATGGCTTCGCCGATGGCGTCCAGCGACTCTTGTACAGCTGATTCAATAAAGCCGCACGTATTCACGACCACCAGATCGGCTCCGGCGTAATCCGCCGCGACCTCGTAGCCCTCTAGCCGCAGCTGGGTCAGGATTCGTTCTGAATCGACCAGTGCTTTAGGACATCCCAATGAAACAAACCCAACTTTCGGCGAACTCATACGACACTTCAACTTAACAACCAATAGACCCCTATATTGTATGCGCTTTGTGCACCCCCTGTCAGCATTGCGGTGATTTATTCAAAATTAGCCG
Source organism: Aquirhabdus sp. (assembly GCA_030152425.1). GTDB lineage: Bacteria > Pseudomonadota > Gammaproteobacteria > Pseudomonadales > Moraxellaceae > Aquirhabdus. The sequence goes on along the minus strand of JASLJP010000234.1, from coordinate 643 downwards.
ACTAAGGGTGAGGTTTTTACTGCTAAACGCGCCTTTTTGGTGCCATAATCAAGCAGTGTATTATTTTGGTGCATTCATTTCATATTATGCAGATATTGCATAGATTGTAGAGAAAGTGTGGAGAGGCTCGAATGACCATTTTCGGGCGATTTGGCCGAATTAATATCTTGTTGCTGATCATTTTTCACCTAATACGTTGTTTGAACGCAGTTAATTTAAGCATTTAATAGAATCGTCCATTTCAGCGCAAAGTTGGCTTAGCGTTTGCACTATCGATTAGAGGTCACAGCACAGATCGGATACATGGCCTCTTTTCGGCGCGGTTTTACCGCATATGGGGTTGATCATCGCGAGCGGTCGCGTAGAACGTTTGCAAATTAGTGCACATTTTTTATTTTTTTATATTGAATATTTTAAGTCGTCTAGTTGCGATGGAGTGCTATGAAAGTAGAGCAATATCAACGTATCGCCGATCATATGCTGACTGCACTCATTCAAGTTCGCGCTGACCTCAGCATTGAGTACGTTAACCCCGCGTGTGAGGCCTTGCTGGAGCTCAGCCAGTTTCGTGCGCTGAAACAACCGCTGCTGTCGATTCTGATAGACCAAGACGATCAGTTTGATGCCTATGTTGCCCTGCAGC
>JASLJP010000186.1 GCA_030152425.1 Aquirhabdus sp. | reverse complement strand
AAAAAACTGACCGGCTTGCAAGGTGCGGCTATCGTTGGCAATCCACAAAATGGTGAAATTCTGGCGGTGGTGGGTGGCTCGGGGCTGTTTACCGGCTATAACCGTGCACTCGACGCACGCCGTCAAGTCGGCTCGCTGTTTAAGCCTGCTGTATATCTGACGGCATTGGCTTCGGGTCGCTACAATCTCGCGTCGTTGCTGGATGATGGCCCGGTGAACATCACGGGTTCAGGCATGGCCAACTGGCAACCGCGCAATTATGACCTGCAAGATCACGGCGTGGTCTCACTGACCGAGGCACTTGCCCACTCCTATAACCAAGCAACCGTGAACCTCGGCATGCAACTGGGTGTACAGCAGGTTATCAGTACACTGAAAGCACTGGGCATCACGGCCAATCTACCCAGCTATCCTTCCGTCCTGCTCGGGGCAGCCAATCTGTCACCACTGGATGTACTGGGCATGTATGAAACGATCGCCTCCGATGGTTTCCAGCATCCACCACGCGCCATCATCGCCGTCATTAAATCGACGGGAGATCCACTGCAGCGTTACGGCCTATCGATGCGACAAAGTGTCGACCCTGCGCCAACCTATTTGCTCAACTACGCCATGCAGCAAGTGGTGAAATCGGGCACCGCTGCAGGCATCAACCGCTCCTTGCCTGCGACCCTGAACCTGGCTGGCAAGACCGGCACGACCAATGATTTGCGTGACTCATGGTTTGCTGGCTATAGCGGCAACTACACCACCGTGGTCTGGGTCGGTCAAGACGACAACCGCCCAACTGGGCTGAGCGGCGCTACGGGCGCACTGCCGATCTGGACGAATCTGATGAGCCGACTGAAGCTGTCGCCCGTCGAGCTGGCTCAGCCTGAAGGGGTGGTCTGGCAATGGATCGACACCGCCAGTGGTCAGATCTCGGCACAAGGCTGTGCGGGCGCGATCTATATCCCGATGTTACGCATTACCCAACCCTCTCAAGTCACCGAATGTGGCCAAGAGCGGATGAGTGCCACCCAAGGGCAGCAAATCCAGTTTGGTGGCGCGCCGACGATCGCACCGGATGGCACGGTGCTTGAGCCGTCTGCACCTGCTGTCCCGATGCCTGTAGGCCCACCCCCATCGACCTCGTCAAACCGCCATCAAGCCTCGGGGCTGGATCATGCGATGGAAAGCTTTTAATGATGAATACACTGAAGATGAATATGTCGTTAACGCGCCCACACACCGGCACGCTGCTGATCGGAATGATGTTGATCATGGCGGGCTGCCAACAGACGCCGCCTGTCGTGGTCAAGCATCACACGCCGCTGCCGGCAACTCAGACACCCAAGCCGACCCCGGCTCAACCGCAACGGCCATCAACCTCCACCACGCCACAGCCAGAGTTTGGCTATCCACCGTTGCAGCCACAAAACTTACCGTACACCCCACCCACACCTGCACAGCCGCAAGTCAATCTCAGAGATGGACGTAACATTCCGTTGGTACAAAGTTTGATGGCGCAGGGACTGCAGCAATTGCAGGAAGGGCAATTGGACAATGCAGAAGAAACCTTTGACCGTGTACAGCGCATCGCGCCTCAATACTCGAGTGTCTATGCCAGACTCGCCGAAGTGGCGCTGCGCAAAAAAGATGGTGCCACGGCTGAAGGCATGGCGCGCCGTGGATTGGTATTGGCTAAATCGGCGCAGCAACGTGCGGGTTTCTGGCAGTTGATTTCGTTGGCAGGCACTCTGCAAAACAAACCCGATGTGGTGAATGAAGCAAAAGCGCATCTGCAGATGCAGTGACACTTTAGCCGCATCACTTATTTATAAAAATCGTACCCCCGCAATGCCAAAACCGCCCTGAGTACGTGCATGCTGCAAATGCTCAGGCGTCATTCCTCCCAATGCGTACACAGGCACATCACTTAGACCCGCCAGCGCGGCAAACCCTGTCCAACCTAATGACGCACGGTCGGCATGGGTGGGTGTTGCGAGAACCGCGCCAAGTGTCACGGCATCTACGCCAAGCTTGGCCGCCTGCTGCAATGAAGCGGCATCGTGACAGGCTGCAAACCAAAACTTGCGCTCATGCTCACGCGTCAGCGCTGTCGCCGCCAACAGCGCGGTTTGGGTCAGATGACGACCGATCACGTACTCATCGACAGCGGCCATCGCATCCCATGCAGCGATGAGCTTAAGGTCTGGACGCAACATCGCAAGCTGTTGGATCGCCGCAGCATAAGTCACAGGCAGCACATCGGGTAGACGCACATATAGCCACGCGTCCGTTTCGCGCTCGATGGCCTGCTCGGCCAGCCACGCCGGTAGTGCGGCAAGCTCAGCAGCCTGCTGGTCGGGCTCGGCAGCGTCCACCCACAGCGCAGGGGTAATGACGTAGCGCGACGGCAGTTGTGCAGCCCTGACGATGGGACGATTTGCATCAGGAAAGTTCAAGCCATAAAGTTCGGCGAGCGGCACCCAGGACAAAGGCTGCCCCTCACGCCCCACCGGCTCCCCGTGAAATGCATCAATGCGATAGACATGCAGGCATACCGTTTTTTCGGGATAGCGGTAAGTCAAGCGCTGGATAAAGTGTGGGGCAAGAATATCGATCCCCAACTCTTCGTGTAGTTCGCGCGCCAGCGCTACAGGCACGGACTCCCCGGCTTCGACCTTGCCACCGGGGAACTCATAGCGACCGCCTTGATGCTGGTGCGCTGCACGCTGTGCGAGCAGGACTTTGCCGTCTAATACGATGAGGCCAACAGCGACATCGACGATTTTATTTAGAGATGATGACTCGACGATACTCAAAAGCAGATCCTTTCCACGCGGCATGATGATTAGTGAAAGCGTTTGACCAGTTCGGCCAGATGACGACCGAACCACTGTGCAGTCTCGATATCACCGACCGGTGGCGTCTCCGCCACAGGCAGATTATCGGCTTGAGTCATCAGCCCCATAAAACTCGCCAAACGGTTCAGGTCGGTCGGACTATGCCCACGCGACATGAGCGGCAAGCCGCTCCACACCATGCCATGCTGCATAGCAAAGATGCACAACTGCTGTAAGACTGACAGCTTATCGCCGCTTAAACCGCCTGAATTGGTAAATCCTGCAGCAAGCTTGCCGGACCAGGCGCGTGACATCCAGCGACTAGATGTCGCATCCATAAACAGTTTGAACTGTCCGGTAACGCTGCCCATATAGGTCGGTGAGCCAAACACCAATAAATCGGCATTGTCCAGCAGCTCCCATTTATAGTGATCCATATGTTCAACCGAAACAACATTGGCTTCGATCTGCTCGACACCAGCGGCTGCAGTCGCAATCGCCTGTGCAACGCGCGCGGTATGGCCATAGGCACTGTGGTACACCACACAAACTTGGTAGGTACGTGCGTTCGGCTGAGCAGCTATATTTGTGGATTGTGTAGACAAAATAAAATCCCGTAATGATTTCAAACAACTCAAAATTTTTCAGCGCATAGACCGATCATACGGATGCGCACCATTCATCTAAGGCTGGATCATGACTACGGTCGCCATGCGTCCAGTTTTTTGTTCACGTCGATAGGAATAATAGTTTTCGGCACTGCGCACGGTACAGTGCTCACCGCCACTGACGCGCTCTACACCCAGATTCATCAAGCGAATACGCGCCAGTGCGTAGAGGTCCGCTTTATCCTTGCCATTCGGCTGCGGCGTGAATGCCGCACCACTTGCAGGATCATCACGGACAAACTGCTCACGCACCTCGGCACCGACCTCAAAAGACTCTGCCCCAATCGCATCACCAAGCCATGCAAAGACGGGCGGCTCACGCATCGCATGGGCAGTTGCCTCGATGATGCCTGACAGGAGACCACGCCAGCCGGCATGCGCGCATGCGACCTCACGACCATCGGCACTGCTCAGCACCACCGGCAGACAATCCGCCGTCATGATGACGATCCCGACGCCGATTTGATCTGTGACGACCGCATCCGCAGTAGGAACCAGTCCATCGATCTGGTCTGTCGCCCGGTACACTGCAGTGCCGTGCACCTGATTGAGCCAAACCAAGCGGGTACACCCATAGGGTGCAAGCTGCTGGAGCAGCTCAATCCGATTGGCGTGTACCTGTGCAGGATTGTCCCCGACATGCAGCGCCAGATTAAAACGATCAAACGGAGGCTGACTATTGCCCGCACCATAGCGCAAGGTTTGCCCCGCCAATACAGTCGACGGCAGTCCCGTCGCAGCCTGCCAGCTTAATGAGCTTTCTAGTAGGTCGGTACTCAAAATCATCTCCGCAATACGGTCATTCAAACGCTGTAGGTCGAAACCACACTATCCAAGTTTAGCGGAATTGACTGAGATCGGGATGTGCCTCTTTACGCAGCATCTTGACCAGTTGGGTAAAATCTTCCGGCCACGGCGCTTCAAAATGCATCTCGGCACCTGTTACCGGATGAATCAAGCCCAACTCGCGCGCATGCAGCGCCTGGCGCTTAAAGGCCTGTAAAGTCTGGATCAGCTCGGCACTGATCCCACGAGGCAAGCGGGCGCGACCGCCATATACCGGATCTCCGACCAGCGGCAAACCAATATGGGCCATATGGACACGGATCTGGTGGGTACGTCCGGTCTCTAGCTGTACGCGCAATAAAGTGTGCGCACCAAAGCGCTCAGCGACACGATAGTGGGTCACGGAGTCGCGACCGCCATGCACCACCGCCATCCTCAGTCGGTCGTTTGGATGACGCTTGATCGGCTCGTCAATCGTGCCACCCGCAATCACATGACCGACCGTCACGGCATCATAAATACGGAATACTGTTTTTTCCGCCAATTGCTGCGCCAGACTGTGCTGGGCAACCAACGTCTTGGCAATGACCAACAGACCACTGGTTTCTTTGTCAATCCGGTGCACCAGACCTGCCCGTGGCAGCTCTGCCAGACGCGGATCATGATACAGCAGACCATTGACCAGCGTACCCGACCAATTGCCGACACCGGGATGCACCACCAGACCTGCCGGTTTGTTCAGCACAATGATCTGATCATCTTCAAAAATGATGTCCAACGCCATCTCTTCCGGCAGACTGCGGGTCTGCGCTTCGAGTGTGACATCCAGTTCGATCTTTTCGCCGCCGAGTGCACGCGACTTCGGTTTGACCACTTTACCATCAAAGGTCAGGCTGCCTGCCAGCATCCACTCTTTCAGTTTTTCGCGCGAATACTCCGGATAGAGCGCTGCAGCGGCTTGGTCAAAACGCAAACCAGCCAGCGAGTCATCAATCACGGCCGACTTGACGATATGCGTCGCTGGGTGCGCCTGCAGGCCAAAATCATCCGGCAAAGACTCATCCGGCGCATCGTCATGCACCTCGTCAATCACCTCATCTAGCCCATCGACAGACGGCTCTCCATCATCAGACCAACCATCAATGGTGTCTAAAACATCTAATGGGGTTTTCTCTGGTTTGTCGCTCATTGTTTGGGTCTTCATCTGTAGGCTTTGTGTGTGAGTCGTGGATTTTGTCATTTGCGCAGCAGCATAAAAATGCTTTAATAGCGGGCATTGTAGCCCAGATGGGCATGTTTCTCAGGAGTTTTTATGTCGCTGCCGCGTTTGACGGGTCTTGTCGTACCAGTTGTACTGTCAGGATCGTTACTGATGTCCGCTTGTAGCAGCCTTTCCGGTAAAGATTCATCTGCAAAAAAAGATTTAGGCCCAACCAAAACCGAACTCGGTTATTACCAGTCAGCACAACGCTCACTCGACAATGCCCACTTCGATTTGGCCACGAAAGACCTTGAGGCACTGGAAACCTACTATCCCATCGGCGCCTATACCGAGCAAAGTCAGCTGAACCTGATGTATGCGCGTTTTCGCAATAGCGACTACCCGGGTGCGATATCGGCTGCCGACCGTTTTATCAAACTCTATCCGCAAAACCCGCAAATCGACTACGCCTACTATCTACGTGGCGTCTCCAATATGGAAATCGGCTCTGACTCACTCCTGCGTTATACCAATCTGAATCCCGCGCACCGTGATACCGGCTACCTGCGCTCGGCATATGATAACTTCCGCGATCTGGTCAACAAATACCCGCAAAGCATGTATAGCCCTGATGCCGCGCAGCGTATGCGCTACATCAATAACCAATTCGCAGAAAGCGAGATCAATGTCGCGCGCTACTATGTCGAACGCAAAGCCTATGTCGCTGCGGTCGAACGCGCCAGTTGGGTCGTGCAGTACTATC
>JASLJP010000163.1 GCA_030152425.1 Aquirhabdus sp. | reverse complement strand
AGCACGACCTCGGATTGGGCTGCAGGGAACTCGTCATAAAACCACTTCACTTTGGTGAAAAAATAGCATAGAATAGCCCCCTTTTTGGACGTAATGCAGATGCGCCTTGTTAGAGGTATAGCGTCAGCTTGCGTCCACCTGAATTTTGAATCTGTAAGTAGTGCGCGTTTGCGCCTTTTTTTAATTGCTGCAATTTATAAGTGAGTGTCGTACATGGTCGTTATTCGTCTTGCCCGTGGTGGTGCCAAAAAGCGTCCGTTCTATCAAGTTATCGTGACTGATAGCCGCAATCCACGTGATGGTCGTTTCATCGAGCGTATTGGTTTTTATAACCCTACAGCTAAAGGTCAGGCAGAAGCACTGCGCTTGAACGCAGATCGTTATGCATACTGGGTCGGCCAAGGTGCACAACCTTCAGACCGCGTTGCATCGCTGGCTAAATCTGCATCGAAAGCTGCTGCTCCTGTCGCTGCTTAATTGCGTCGTCGCGTTTCCTTGTTTGCTTAACTCGATTTTGCAAACAATCTCAAACGGCGAATACTGCTGATGAATATGCCTCTAGAAACACTGCCCACCGACCGCATCAAGGTCGGTGAGCTGCGTGCTGCATACGGGCTGCAAGGCTGGCTGTGGCTGTACTCGGATACCGATCCGATTGCCAATATCTTTGGCTACCAGCCATGGTGGGTCGAGACCCGCACGGGCTGGAAGCAGATGGACGTCAAACGCTGGCGTACCCAAGGCAAAGGCCTCGTGGTCTCGCTCGGAGGCGTCATCGACCGCACCAGTGCGGATGCCCTGATGGGTGCGACGGTGTGGATCGACCGCAGCAAGCTGCCTGCCGCACCGACCAATGAATACTATTGGTCTGATCTGGTGGGGCTCAATGTCTATGCTTACGAGCCTGTAGAGGCAGAAGGCGCAGCGGCAGTGGAGACCCAGCCCGTGTATTTGGGGGCGATCCATGAGCTGTTTGAGACTGGTGCCAACGATGTGATCGTGGTGCGTCCTGCTGCAGGCAGTGTGGACGGCCTTGAGCGTTTGATTCCGTGGCACAAAGATATTATCCGCCACATCGATATGGCAGAGCGCCGGATGGATGTGAACTGGGGTGTGGATTACTAGCGATCAGATCGCGCTGACCCGTGCGATCTCGTAGCGTGGCAGCAGTAACCAAAGCGGTGGGCGTATGTGGTTTGCAGTCGTGAGTCTCTTTCCAGAGATGTTTGCCGCAGTGCGCGACTACGGGATTACCGGTCGTGCCTTTGCGCGCGGTCAGGCGTCTTTGAGCTGCATTAATCCGCGTGATTACACGCACGATGCCTACCAGCGTGTTGATGAGCGTCCCTTTGGTGGTGGTCCTGGCATGGTTATGCTGGCCGAGCCACTGGCCGATGCCATCAACCATGCCAAAGCGCTGGCCAGTGCCCAAGGCTTTGCCAATGTGCCGGTGGTCTATTTGTCGCCCCAGGGGCGTACACTGGATGAAGCGGGTGTCTTGGCGTTGCAACAGCATGACGGGTTGATCTTGTTGTGCGGTCGCTATGAAGGGATTGATGAGCGTTTGATTGAGCGCTATGTCGATCAAGAATGGTCGATCGGTGACTATGTACTGTCGGGCGGTGAGCTGCCTGCCATGGTGCTGATGGACACGGTGATCCGCCGTATTCCGGATGTGATGGGTGATAATGCATCGGCAGAACAAGACTCTTTTGCCACCGGCATGCTGGATTGCCCGCACTACACCAAGCCCGATGTTTTTGAGGGCATCGCCGTACCGGATGTGCTGAAAAGCGGCCATCATCTGCAGATCGAGCGCTGGCGTTTTCTGCAAAGCGTGGCGCGTACGACCGCCCGTCGCCCTGAACTGCTGGTCGATAGGGTATATACCAAGCAGCAGCAGAAATGGCTGGCCGAAGCCGCCAAGGATGCCCTGCTCAAGCAGTAGCAGTTCCGAATTTGTAGTATTCCCTGACTGGAGAGGGATGATTTTTTTAAATCGAATCTCAGTCGATGATGGTAATCCATCAAACACGTGCCCCATCAGGGGCAATAAACTTAACGAGCGGTATGCGCCAGTGATGTGTGAAAGCATCGCTACAGCCTCTATCCTCAGTTGCATGACCTTTGATCGGCATGCGACATTTTGGAGACACCGACATGAGTGGTAAGCACCCATTAGTTCAAATCGTTGAAAAAGCCCAACTGAAAGCCAGCATCCCAGCGTTTGCCCCAGGCGACACCGTGATCGTGCAAGTGAAGGTTAAAGAAGGCGACCGTGAACGTACTCAGGCTTATGAAGGCATCGTTATTGCCATCAAAAACCGTGGTATCAACTCTGCATTCACCGTTCGTAAAATCTCGAATGGCGTTGGCGTAGAGCGTGTATTCCAAACTCACTCACCAGTGATCGCTGGTATCGAAGTGAAACGCCGTGGTGCTGTTCGCCGTGCGAAACTGTACTACCTGCGTGATCTGGCTGGTAAAGCTGCGCGTATCCGCGAAAAACTGCCACAACGTAAAGTTGTTGCAAAAGCGAAATAAGCGATCTGCTTTGAAAAACGCACCTTCGGGTGCGTTTTTTTATGCCCAAGCCCGACCGAACTCTTGCTAGAATCAGCCTGCATCGCATGATGCCCTGTCCTTTAAGCCATTTGCGCCACTGGCGCGCTCCAAGGTGTATGCATGACCACCGCTGCTGATGTTTCCACGCCCGTTATTCCTGCGCTGTTGCACGCTGCCCAGACGCAAGTCCGTAGCGACCTGCTCACGGTCATTGACCAGCAGGCGTGGCCAGAAACGCTCACGCAGGCCGTGCGCCATGCTGCGCTACAGGGTGGCAAACGCGTCCGTCCGGCGTTGGTCTATGCGGCCTATACGGCCTGCAGTGCGGTTGCGACCGTACAGCCGAACGCCGCTGCACGCCGTGCTGCGGTGGCCATCGAGCTGATCCACTGTTATTCCCTCGTACATGACGATCTGCCGTGTATGGACGACGACGCCTTGCGTCGGGGGCAGCCGACCGTGCATGTGGTCTATGGCGAGGCCAATGCCCTGCTGGCAGGTGATGTGCTGCAGTCACTGGCCTTTGAGGTGCTGTCGGGGGCGTGGTTTGAGGCGGATACTGCGGTGCAGCCCGCGCAGATTGCCTTGGCACAGATGCAAAGTCTGGCTCAGGCAGCCAGTCAGATGGTCAAGGGGCAGTTGCTCGATCTGGCGGCGGAGAATCAGCACGTGCTGGAGCCTGCGCTTGAAACCATCCATCGCAATAAAACAGGCGCTTTGATCCGCGCCAGCGTGGCCATGGGAGCTGCTGCTGCGGGCGTGACAGCCTTGGAGACCTTGGCTGCGCTGGATCGCTATGCGGCTGCGCTGGGGCTGGCCTTTCAGGTGCAGGATGATGTGCTGGATGTGACGGCGACCACCGAGGCGCTGGGCAAACCGGCCGGCTCGGATGAAAAACTGCAGAAATCGACCTATCCCTCGCTGCTGGGTCTGGCAGGGGCGCAACAGCGTGCGCTTGATCTGCATCATGAGGCGCTGGCCGCCCTGACCCCGTTTGCGGCGACGGCCGAACCGCTGCGAG
>JASLJP010000154.1 GCA_030152425.1 Aquirhabdus sp. | reverse complement strand
ATGCAGGAAGAAGCGCCGGGCATGGTGTTCTGGCATCCGAATGGCTGGACGATCTACCAAGTGCTTGAGCAGTACATGCGTAAGATCCAACAAGAAAACGGCTACCTTGAGATCAAGACCCCGCAAGTGGTCGATCTGGTGCTGTGGGAGCGTTCCGGCCATGCCGCCAACTACGCCGAAAGCATGTTTACCACCCATTCGGAAAACCGCAACTATGCGGTCAAGCCGATGAACTGCCCCTGCCATGTGCAGGTGTTCAATCAAGGCCTGAAGTCTTACCGTGATCTGCCGCTGCGTCTGGCTGAGTTTGGTTCGTGCCATCGCAATGAGCCATCAGGCTCGCTGCACGGCATCATGCGCGTGCGCGGCTTTACCCAAGACGACGCGCATATCTTCTGTACCAAAGAGCAAATCGGCAAAGAAGTCGCCGATTTTATTGCGCTCACACTGGCGGTCTATAAAGACTTTGGCTTCGACGACGTGCAGATGAAGCTGTCGACCCGTCCGGTTAAGCGCGTTGGCGACGATGCGCTGTGGGATCTGGCCGAAAAATCCTTGGCCGATGCCTTGGATGCCGCAGGCCTGAAGTGGGATCTACAGCCAGGCGAAGGCGCGTTCTACGGTCCTAAAATCGAGTTTTCACTAAAAGACTGCCTAGGCCGTGTCTGGCAGTGTGGTACAATCCAGTGCGATTTCAATATGCCAGTCCGTTTGGACGCGTCGTTTGTCACTGAAGACAACCAGCGTGACCATCCAGTAATGCTCCATCGTGCGATTTTAGGCAGTTTTGAGCGTTTTATTGGTATACTGATCGAACATTATGCAGGGTTGATGCCACCTTGGTTAAGCCCCGTGCAGGCGTGTGTGATGAATATCACCGATAGCCAAGCGGACGCGTGCCGAGATGTGGTCAACAAATTGAGTCAGCAAGGCATCCGTGCCATCAGCGACTTGAGAAATGAAAAGATCGGCTTTAAAATTCGCGAACGTACGCTAGAGCGTGTGCCTTACCTGTTGGTACTGGGCGATCGTGAAGTTGAAGACGGTACTGTAAATGTTCGCACCCGTGGGGGTAAGAATCTAGGAACGATGACCATAGATGCATTTGTGGCATTGGTTCAATCCGCCGTTGCCGAGCGAGGCAGGCATATTTTGGAGCAAGAGTGAACAAACCTGAAGCACGCACTACGCAGGGTGCAAAAAGCAGCCGCCCTGCCATAAACACTGAGATCGAATCCGCGGAAGTGCGGCTGGTCGATGAAAATGGTGAGCAAAAAGGCATCGTCACGATCGCCGAAGCGCTCCGCGCTGCAGAAGCAGTGCAGCTCGATTTGGTAGAGATTGTTGCCAATGCCGAGCCACCAGTGTGCAAAATAATGGACTATAACAAGCATTTGTTTGATCTCAAACAGAAGCAAAAAGATGCGCGCAAAAAGCAGCATCAAGTGCAGGTGAAGGAAATCAAGATCCGTCCGGGTACTGAGGAAGGCGACTACCAAGTTAAATTCCGTGCCATCGAGCGCTTCTTGGAAGATGGCGACAAGGTCAAAATTACCTTGCGTTTCCGTGGCCGTGAAATGGCTCACCAAGAAATTGGTCTAAAGCAATTGCAACGTATCGAAGCCGATGTGGCTGAAATCGGTATCGTCGAGCAAGCGCCAAAGATGGAAGGTAAACAGATGGGGATGCTCATCGGACCGAAGAAAAAGAAATAACAGCATGTCTGCGGCCGACATCAGTACGCTGATACCGCCCGCATCATTCTGCTAAAAACCTTACGTATGCGCGTAAGGTTTTTTTATGCCCACGCGTATGAAAAGTACGCCTTCGCCTGCATCCTGCGGGCGGCTTTGGCACGGTGGGTTGTGCCTGCATGCTCGGCGCCACTACTGCCCGTGTAGAAACATGCAGATCTGGGTGATCATTTGCTTTGAAAGCGTCGTTTTGCTGCTTTATAGAGCATATTTTTCTGTCATTTTGTTTTAATATCGGTGTTTAAAGACGGCAGTGTTCCACGCGGTCTATATCTATTTTGGTTAGGGTAAATGCTTTATGGTGACTGCAACGGCTTTGACAGATGCGCGTGCGCATCGGGTGCTTTTGACACTGTTTCTCGTCATTATCGGTGCGTATTTATTGGTTGCGACGGTCACCTATTCCCCGTTCGATCCGGGTTGGACCCACTTGTCGAGTGATACCCAGCATGTTGCCAATGCTACCGGTGTTGCTGGCGCTTGGCTGGCAGATCTGCTGTATGGCTTCTTGGGGCGGGCAGCGCTGCTGCTACCATTTTTGGTATTGGCCGAGGCGGTACAGCTCTGGTACCCGCACAGTTTTGTCCAGCGTCCGTTTCGTCTGGCTGGCGAGGTGTTTTTGCTGGTCATCGCCTCTGCGCTGTTTAGCCTGCACGGTGAGCTGCCTTCCGATACGCTGACCAACGCTGCCGGTGGCATACTGGGCTTTGAGATGGCGCAGCATTTCCTGCAGTTGATGCCGCTTCTGGTGATCACGATCCTGCTGGTGATCCTGTTTGTGGTTATTTTCACCTTCTGCTTTGGTGTGGTCTGGAGCCGGACCTTTGATGCGGTCGGCGAGATTCCGATGCTGCTCAATGAGCTGTTTTACCGCAATGAGCCTGAGCGCATCACCACAGGCAAAGGATCGAGCAGTGTGCTTTCCCCGCATCCGTTGCCAGAGACCCACACCACAAGCCCGCAGGTCGAGGCAGTGCCGCATGTGACGCCGTTGGTCAATGCGCCCGAGACAGCACCCTCTGTGCCACCGGCAGCGGCTGCTGAAGAACTCCACAGCGCGTCGCACACCACCGAGTCGGAACCCGAGACCTTTGCGTCCGTGATGGCGGCGACTGTTCCGCAGGCTGCGGCATCTGCCGCGGTTTCACTGCCCAATGTCGCCGCTGCGTATACACCTGCACCCGCCGCGCCGATCGCACGTGTCGCACCTACCATTGATTGGGAAGACGATTTCTTTCACCATGCGTTAGATGTGATTCCCCTTGAGCCTGAAGAAGCCGCATTGCCGATTGCGTCTGCGACACCACAGGGAGGACTGGTGTCGGTGACGACGCCACCTGCGCTTGCCATTGTGGCGGGTGCGCGTGACACACTGGCCGTGCATAGCGCCGCCACTGCACCTGACGCTGCCACTGCGGATCATCCCCATGTGCATGCTGTGGAGAGCCCCGCAGCACATCACGCCGTCAAGGTACGTCATCTCGACACGGGCATGGAGTTGGACACCCATCATGCACCCACAGCCATCCCGGCACCGTTGGATGACTTTGACCTTGAATCTGCAAGTCAGTCCAGCCCAGTCGATGTCGCCGCGATACCAACGCAAAGCAGCGCGTTGGCCAAAGCACCTGATTGGGATGCGCCTTCGGTGGATGCCCACGGTCGCCCCATTTCGCGTGCCATGCAGACGGCCCAGCATCGCGCAACCCTAAGCCCTCTGCCGAGTTTGGATCTGCTTGAGCGTCCCGATCTCAGCCGTAAGGCCAGCTACACCCCTGAGCAGTTGCAGCGTCTGTCGCAGTTGCTCGAGATCAAACTTAAAGAGTTTGCCGTCGTGGCCAAGGTGATCGAGGCACAGCCGGGTCCGGTCGTCACGCGTTTTGAGCTTGAACTGGCCGCAGGGGTCAAGACCTCCAAGGTCACCAATATCGCCCGTGATCTGGCGCGGTCGCTGTCCATGGCCTCGGTGCGTGTGGTGGAGGTGATCCCGGGCAAGCCTTATATCGGCATTGAAGTGCCCAATGCGACCCGTGAGATGGTGCGCCTGATCGAGCTGCTTGAGACGCCGACCTATCGTGATCCCAAGAGCCTGATCAGCATGGCGATGGGCAAAGACATCGCCGGCCGTCCGGTACTGACCGACTTGGCCAAAGCCCCGCATATGCTGGTGGCGGGAACGACCGGTTCGGGTAAATCGGTGGCGATCAACGCCATGCTGCTGTCGATGTTGATGAAATACACCCCGACCCAACTGCGCCTGATCTTGATCGACCCTAAACAGCTAGAGCTGTCCAACTATAACGACATTCCGCATCTGCTCACCCCGGTCGTGACCGACATGAAAGATGCCGCGAGTTCGCTGAATTGGTCAGTCGGTGAGATGGAGCGTCGCTATAAGCTCCTGGCCTATATGAAGGTACGTAACCTTGAGGCCTATAACCAGAAAATTACCGAGGCCGAAGAGCGCGGTGAAGACCTGCTCGATCCGCTATGGCGGCCAGACGACAGTGCACTGCAACAACGGGCGCCACGTCTAAAAACCATGCCGATGATTGTGGTCGTGGCCGACGAGTTTGCGGATATGATCATGCAGGTGGGCAAGAAAGCCGAAGAGCTGATTCAACGTCTGGCGCAGAAATCGCGTGCGGCAGGGATCCATTTGATCCTCGCCACCCAGCGTCCGTCGGTCGACGTCATCACTGGCTTAATCAAAGCCAACATCCCAACGCGTGCCGCGCTGCGCGTCAACAGCAAGGTCGACTCGCGCACCATCCTCGACGAAGGTGGCGCGGAGTACCTGCTAGGGCATGGTGACATGCTGTTCCTCGCACCCGGCAAGAACGAGCCGGAACGTGTGCATGGTGCCTTTATCAGCGATGATGAGGTGAATCGCATCTGTGACGCGTGGCGCGAGCGGGGGAGTCCAGACTATGTCGACGACATCCTGAATGCCTTCGATGAAGATGCACCGAGCAAAGGTGGGGGCTACGACTCCTCGGAGAGCAATGATAGCGACCGCGATCCGGTCTATGACGATGTGCTGGCTTTTGTACTGGAAACACGTAAGGTGTCGGCATCGGCGATCCAGCGTAAATTCTCACTGGGTTATAACCGTGCTGCACGGATCGTCGATACCTTGGAAGCCAACGGCGTTGTCAGCGCCATGCAGTCCAATGGCAAGCGCGAGATCTTGTAGGAATACCCGGACGATAAAAAAAGGCGACCCATCATGGAGTCGCCTTTTTTTATGCAGAGATCATGTTAGGCATGAGGGCGGACGCGTAGCGTCAGACCCTTTAAGAAGTTCCGCAGAAACTGATCGCCACAGGCGCGATAGTTGCTATGACCTTTGGCGCGGAACAGTGCCGACAGCTCAGGTTTGGATACATTGAAATCAACTGATTTTAAAATCTCTTGCAGGTCTTCATCTTTCAGATTAAAAGCCACGCGCAGTTTTTTCAGCATCAGGTTGTTGGAGTTTGGCAGTTTGACATGAACTGGTGGCTCGTTTTCTTTTTTGCCACGTAGATGGACTACGAGGCCGTTCAAGAAATACAGCATGGCTTCATCAGGGATCCCGAGGAAACCTTCTTCATCTTCGGCGCGAAGGAAGTCGACCACATCAGCCTCAGTCACACGGTAATCCACCAGCGCGAAGATATCGACCATGCCGCTATCCGAGATGTCGAGCATGTAGC
>JASLJP010000305.1 GCA_030152425.1 Aquirhabdus sp. | reverse complement strand
GCTTTAAGATGAAGCGCATCGTGGTCAAGCCGGGCGGCAGTCTGTCGCTGCAGATGCACCATCATCGCAGTGAGCACTGGATCGTGGTATCCGGCGCAGCCAAGATCGTGAATGGTGACAACGAACAATTGATCCACCCGAACCAATCCACCTATATCCCAGCAGGCCAGACCCATCGTCTGACCAATCCAGGCGTGATCGACTGCGTGATGATCGAAGTGCAGGTCGGTAGCTATCTGGGTGAAGACGATATCGTCCGCTTTAAGGACATTTACGGCCGTAAATGATAGGATAAAGGGACTGTTATGTACGGGACTTAAGGATGAGTCCGCACCCTACTTCGCCCTTTAATTTGGAAGCAGATCGATTGCGCCAACCTGTTACCGTGATTCCAATCTCCAGCATCCCGAATTGCGTGCCCTCGGCGACGCTCACGCTATATCCGCACCAGCAGCGCATCGCGACCCAGTTTAAAAGCGACCTGCTGGCCAAGGGTGGGTATGTGGAGAAACAAGCGGTCTGTACCTCACCGCTGTATACCGGCATGACGCTACTCAGCTATGCCGTGACGGACTACTCGGCGATCCACACCCTGCGGGCACAAGGACTGCCTATCGCCGCGATCGGCAGTGGTAGCATGCTGTGCTGCCCCGCCCGCAACGAAATCTATCTGCAACGCCGTAGTGCAAACTCTGCAACCTACCCGCATAAACTCGCCTGCTTTGGCGGTCACTTCACGCCGGATCGTAAGGCACTGGGCTATGGTATGTTGCTCGACACCTTGATCGAAGAGCTGCGCGAAGAAGCTGGCTGCGATTTACTGCAATTGGGTATGAGTCTGCCAGCTGACTTGCCGCCCATGTATATGATCATTGAAACCAGCACCGGCGGTGTGCAGTTCTCGCCGCTGGCCTTTGCGCTGACGCCTGAGCAAGCCGACCTGCTACATGGCAGTTATGAGGGCGAATTGGAAACCTTTCACCTCATCGACGATCTCGAATATCTGCTCAAACCCAGCCATTGGTCACTGATGGGCTATACCTGCTTTGCCACGTGGCACAGCTTGGGCTTCCCCCTGCAAAAAAATTGGCAGTACAGCGCGATCCAGCCCTCGGTGCATGCGGACATTCCCGTACTCAGTTAACACCCCGATCCGATGTGCATAAAAAAGCCAGCATAGAATGCTGGCTTTTTTTGTTGACCACTGCGGGGCGTTAACCCACGCGGTAGTTCGGCGCTTCTTTGGTGATGGTCACGTCATGAACGTGCGACTCTTGCATACCCGCCGAGGTGATCTTGACAAACTTCGGCTCGCTACGCATGGTCGGAATGTCTTTTGATCCGGTGTAGCCCATCGATGAGCGCAGACCACCCACCAACTGATGCACGATACCGCTCATCGGGCCTTTATAGGGCACACGACCTTCGATGCCTTCTGGCACCAGCTTCTCGACACCGTCTTTGGCGTCTTGGAAGTAACGGTCGCTCGAACCAGACAGACCGGACATCGCACCCAGCGAGCCCATCCCACGATAGGCTTTAAAGTAACGACCTTGGAACAGTTCGACTTCGCCTGGCGCTTCTTCGGTACCTGCCAGCAGCGAACCGACCATGATACAGCTGGCACCGGCAGCGATGGCTTTGGCCACGTCGCCTGAGTAGCGGATACCGCCATCAGCGATCAGCGGGATTTGCTCTTTCAGGGCACGCGCGACGTTGTCGACCGCAGAGATCTGCGGCACACCGATACCCGCGACGATACGGGTGGTGCAGATCGAGCCCGGGCCGATACCGACCTTGACCGCGTCCGCGCCAGCATCGAGCAGCGCCAGTGCGGCGTCGCCTGTGGCGATGTTGCCACCGATGACTTGGATATGGGGGAATTCACGCTTGATCCAGCGCACACGCTCGATCACGCCGTTGGAGTGACCATGGGCGGTATCGACCACCAGCACGTCGACACCGGCTTCTATCAGGGCTGCAACGCGATCTGGGGTCTCTGCACCAGTACCGACAGCAGCACCGACGCGCAGACGGCCAAAACCGTCTTTGCTGGCGCTCGGATAGAGCTCGGCTTTACGGAAGTCATTGACCGTGATCAGACCTTTCAAGGTGTAGTCATCCCCGATGACCAATACTTTTTCGATACGATGCTGATGCAGCAGGCCTTTGATATGCTCACTGGACTCGCCTTCACGCACGGTGACCAATTGATTTTGCGGGGTCATGATGTTGCTGACGGGTTGGTCAAGCTTGGTCTCAAAGCGCATATCACGGCTGGTCACGATACCGACGACTTTGTCACCGACCACGACGGGTACACCGCTGATGCGATGCGCTTGGGTCAGGGCAATCAGTTCACCGACTGACAGATCTGGGCTGACGGTAATCGGGTCTTTGACCATTCCGGCTTCGAATTTTTTGACGCGGCGGACTTCGGCAGCTTGTGAGGCGATGTCCATATTTTTATGCAGGATACCGATACCGCCTTCTTGCGCGATGGCAATGGCCATGCGTGACTCGGTCACGGTATCCATGGCAGCAGAGACCAACGGGATATTCAGGTCGATGCCACGGGTCAGGCGCGTCTTGAGGGAAACATCTTTGGGAAGTACATTGGAGAAAGCAGGAAGTAACAACACGTCGTCGAAGGTAAGCGCTTCTTGTACGATAGTCAGCATGGTGTCCTCATGGTGCTTTTTAACACGGTAGTTTCAATGCGGCATTATACATGAGGAGGCACGATTAGTGTGCATTAAGCGCATCAACACCGAACATAACGAACAATTAGTCGCAAAATATAGGCCGTACCACGAGGTGCTACTCGCCGATGACTCGCTCGATCTGAGCCTGTTTTAAGTCGTGTCCTTGCTGCTGAAACTGTAATTGCTCACGCTGCATCTTGGCGATTGGATCACTGCCTTTGCCATAGTGCTTGTGCGTCAGATGGTCTTGGTCATCCTGATCAGGCTGATGTGGTGCGCGAAAGGTGTTGCCTTTATTGTTGTCGATCACGATCGGTTTGCCCTGCGGCTGACTGCCACGGGCATCGCTAAATACCGGCTCACCTTTCGCACCGACCGACTGATAAACGGTGATCTGTTTCGGCGGCGGTGATGTAGGGCGGATACTACGCTGCACCCCTGCGAGGGTGTCCGCCCGATGCGCAGCTGTGTTCACATAAGGCAGTCCCACCCACAGACCCAAACCGATCACGCATACCGCCAAAATCACCCTGATCAAGGCTAAACACCTCGCGCTTAAAGTAACACGCGGCGTAAATCCGCGAGCAGTACCGCGAGCGCACGGGCAAAACGTGCGGCATCCACCCCATTGATGACGCGATGGTCATAGGACAGTGACAACGGCAACATCAAACGCGGCTGGAAGGCACTACCATCCCAGATCGGCTGCATCGCAGCAGGCGAAAGACCCAAGATCGCGACCTGTGGCCAGTTGACCAATGGCGTGAAGCCAGTACCCCCCATCGCACCGAGGCTCGAAATGGTAAAGGTCGCGCCGGACAGGTCGTTTGGACCGAGCTTTTTGTCGCGGGCTTTCTGACCCAGCTCACCGAGTTGCAGCGCGATCTCGCGGATACTCAGACGATCTGGATTGCGCAGCACTGGCACGATCAGACCATCGTCGGTCGCCACTGCGATACCGAGATGCACCTCTTCGCGTACCAGCAGTGATTTGCCGTCATCGGCCAGATGGCTGTTAAAGCGTGGCTCCTGTAGTAGCAAATGGGCCACGGCTTTGGCGATAAAGGCCAGTATGGTCAGACCGATGCCTTGTTTTTTATAGCCGTCTTTGAGCTCGACACGTAACGCTTCAAGGTCAGTAATGTCGGCATGGTCAAACTGGGTGACCTGCGGCATATACAGATTCAGCGACAGCTGCGGGATCGAAGCCTGCTGCAGACGGGTCAGCGGCTCGGTATGCGAGGCACCCCATTTGCTCAGGTTCGGCAGGAGCGGCAGACCAGAAGGTGCAGCACTGCCAGCAGCCGGTGTCGCTACAGTGGCTGTGGTCAGACGTTGTTTGACATAGGCATAGACGTCTTCTTTCAGCACGCGACCGTTTGCACCTGTGGCGGTGACACGGGTCAGATCCACCCCGAGCTGGCGGGCGCACTGGCGTACTGCTGGGCCTGCGTAGACATCGGCATTTTTACTGGTGTTTTCAACCGCGGGCGCAGCAGCGGTCGGTGTTGAAGCAGGTTGCACAGTCGGTGCGGCGGCGGTGACAGGCGCGGCGGCGGGCTCGGTTTCTTTTACCGAAGCGGCCAATTGGATGCTCGGTGCAGTCGGCGCACTGCCTGCAACACCGGACAGGACCAACAGCGGCATGCCTTGCTTTACGGTTTCACCAACTTTCACGGCAATACTGGCAATGGTGCCTGCTGCGGGGCTGGGGATCTCGACCGAGGCTTTCGCCGACTCGACGACCACGAGGCTCTGCCCTGCGGTGACCACATCACCGACCTTGACCAGCACTTCCGACACTTCGGCTTGATCGACACCTAGATCCGGGATATCGACGTTTTGCGAGCCAGTGCTTTGCGAGGCGGCAGGTGCGGCGGTGGCCGACGGTTCCGCTTTGGCGGGTTCAGGTGCGGGCGTAGCAGCCGGAGTCGGTGCGGCGGGTGCCGCGACAGGCGCGGCGGCTTCGACGGTGACGGTAAAGAGGGACACGCCTTCTTGGACGGTTTGTCCCAGCGTGATCAGGATCGCGGTCACGACCCCATCGACCGGTGATGGCACTTCGACCGAAGCCTTGGCGGATTCGACCACCAACAGGCTTTGGTTCTTGCTGACCGTATCGCCGACCTTGACCAGGATTTCAGAGACTTCGGCTTTTTCTACCCCGAGATCTGGGGTTTTGACGTCAAATGCAGACATGGATTACGCCTCCAGCTTCGGTGCAGCGGCGAGTTCTGCCGATTTGATGACGGGTTCAGCTTCATCTTCAATGTCGGCTTCAATGCCTTCCAGCGGTGCGCCAAACTCCGGCACGATCGGCGCAGGGGCATCATGGTTGGCTTCCAGATGCGGCTGTGGCTGCCATGAGGGAGGCATGGTGGTGTCGATCTCAAAGCTGGAAATCGCATCCTTGACCAAGCGCACGTCGATTTCGTCTTCGTCGGCCAGCAGTTTCAGCACGGCGACCACGATATTGGCGGCATCAACGCCAAAGAAGGCGCGCAGATTTTCACGGGTATCCGAGCGGCCAAAGCCATCGGTACCCAAGGTGACATACGGGCGATGATCCGGCAGATAGCTGCGGATTTGCTCGCTATAGGCACGGACGTGGTCGGTCGCGGCCAGCACCACACCTTTGTACGGCGATAGCTGCTGGGCAACCCATGACTGCTGTACCGGATCGTGCGGATGCAGGCGGTTATGATACTCCGCCGCCATGCCGTCGCGTGCCAGTTCGTTAAAGCTGGTAGCACTCCAGACGTTGCTGTGGATGCCGTATTCGTCTTGCAGCAGTTTGGCGGCTTTGATCACTTCACGCAGGATCACGCCAGAGCCAATTAGCTGTACGGTGGCATCTTTGTCTTCTTGCAGCAAATAGAGCCCCTTACGGATGCCCTCTTCTGCGCCGACCGGCATCGCGGGTTGCACGTAGTTTTCATTCATCAGCGTGAGGTAATACAGTACGCGCTCGCCTTCTTGGTACATGCGGCGCAGACCGTCCTGTACCACGACGGCCAGCTCGTAACCAAAGCACGGATCGTAGCTCACGCAGTTCGGCACGGTCGCGGCCAACACATGGGAGTGACCGTCTTGATGCTGCAGGCCTTCGCCGTTGAGCGTGGTACGACCGGCGGTCGCACCGAGCAGGAAGCCCTGCGCTTGGCAATCGCCCGCCGCCCAGATCAGATCGCCGACGCGCTGGAAACCAAACATCGAGTAGTACATATACATCGGGATCATCGGCAGCGCATTGACCGAGTAGCTGGTGCCGAGCGCGATCCACGCCGACAGTGCGCCAGCTTCGTTGATGCCCTCTTCCAGCATGTGGCCTTTTTTATCTTCGCGATAATTCATCAGTTGGTCGTTGTCTTCCGGCGTATACAGCTGACCGACCGCCGAGTAGATCCCAAGCTGACGGAACATGCCTTCCAGACCAAAGGTCCGCGCCTCATCGGGCACGATCGGCACCACGCGGCTACCGATTTCTTTGTTTTTCAGCAAGATCGAGATGATGCGTACCATGACCATGGTGGTCGACTGTTCTTTTTCACCCGAGCCGTCGAGCACGGTTTTAAAGTCGTCGATCAGCGGCACGGTCAGTGGAATATGGCCGCTACGACGTGCAGGCAGTGCACCGCCCAGTGCCTCACGGCGGGCATTCAGATAGCGGATTTCCGGTGAATCCGGTGCAGGACGATGGAACGGCAGTTTTTCCAGCTCAGCATCGCTAAATGGCAGATCGAAGCGGTCGCGGAAATATTGCAGCGACGGCATGCCCATCTTCTTGATCTGATGGGATTTGTTGGCGCTTTGCACAGCATCGGACAGACCATAGCCTTTCACAGTCTTAGCGAGGATCACCACTGGCTGACCCACGGTCTTCATCGCGGCATCATAGGCCGCGTAGACCTTCTCAGGATCATGACCGCCACGATTCAGATCGTCGATCTCTTGATCGCTCATATCGGCGACCATCGCTGCCAGCTCGGGATATTTGCCAAAGAAGTGTTCACGCGCATAGGCACCGCCATGCGCCTCAAAGGCTTGGTATTCACCGTCGACCGCTTCTTCCATGCGATGTTTCAGCACACCAGTGACGTCGCGCGCCAGCAGCGCATCCCAACGACGCCCCCACACCACCTTGATCACGCGCCAGCCTGCGCCACGGAAGCTCGACTCCAGCTCTTGGATGATCTTGCCGTTACCGCGTACTGGGCCGTCGAGGCGCTGCAGATTACAGTTGATGACCCAGATCAGGTTGTCGAGCTTTTCGCGCCCGGCCAGCCCGATCGCGCCCAGGCTTTCCGGCTCATCCATCTCGCCGTCACCCAAGAACGCCCACACTTTACGGTTTTGCTCTTCCAGCAGACCACGATTGGTCAGGTATTTTTGCACGTGGGCTTGGTAGATCGACATGATCGGCCCCAGACCCATGGATACGGTCGGGAACTGCCAGTAGTCAGGCATCAGGTACGGATGTGGATAGCTCGACAGCCCCTTGCCGCCGACTTCACGGCGGAAGTTTTGCACTTGTTCGTCGGTCAGACGGCCTTCCAGATATGAGCGCGCATAGATGCCCGGTGCCGAGTGACCTTGGTAATAGATCATGTCGCCGCCGAAATGATCATTGGCCGCACGGAACACATGGTTAAAGCCCACGTCATACAGCGTCGCAGAGGACGCAAAGGTCGCCAGATGGCCGCCCAGATCGTCGTGTTTATTTGCCCGCAGCACCATCACCAGCGCATTCCAGCGGATCAGCGCACGGATACGACGTTCCATATGCGCGTCGCCCGGAATACCGGGTTCTTCATTGGTCGGAATGGTGTTGATATAGCCGGTATTAAAGCGCTGGATGTTGAGATGGCTACTCATCGCCTGCTCAAACAAGGTCTTTAACAGAAAGCTCGCTCGCTCGGTGCCAGCGTGCTTGATCACGGCGGCGAAG
>JASLJP010000292.1 GCA_030152425.1 Aquirhabdus sp. | reverse complement strand
TCATTTTGAGTATGTTACTTCATTTCTATAAATAGTGTCTTAAATCACAGTTCTAGTTTGTTTTAGAGTTGTTTTTATTGTGCATGATTCAGTCAAATTATTTGATCTCTGTTTTAATTTAATTCCCATAAAAAAAGCCCCCACTCAACAGAGCAGGGGCTTTTTTTCAAACCAGTCGGAGATTAGCCACCGAATTGGTTCATAGTGTTTTTGCTGTCATCACCAGCTTTCAGAGCTTGGTCGCCAGCAAAGATTTCTTTGTGATCATCACCGATGTCAGAACCAGCCATCGCTTGGTGCTTAACACATGCAACGCCTTCACGGATTTCTTTACGTTGAACGCCGCCAACATAAGCCAACATGCCTTGATCGCCGAAGTAACCTTTTGCAAGCTCATGAGTAGACAGAGCAGCAGTGTGGTAAGTAGGCAGTGTGATCAAGTGATGGAAAATACCCGCTTCACGTGATGCGTCAGCTTGGAAAGTACGGATACGTTCGTCAGCTTCTTTCGCCAGGTCGGTATTGTCGTAGTCTACGCTCATCAGTTTAGCGCGGTCATAGGCAGATACGTCTTTACCAGCAGCAACCCACGCATCGTACGCTTGTTGACGGAAGTTCAGTGTCCAGTTGAATGATGGGCTGTTGTTGTAAACCAGCTTAGCATTTGGAACAACTTCTTTAACGCGGTTAACCATTTCAGCGATTTCAGCAACGTTTGGTGTTGCAGTTTCGATCCACAGCAGGTCAGCACCGTTTTGCAGGCTGGTGACGCAGTCCAGAACAACGCGGTCGATCTGGGTGTTCGGGCGGAACTGGAACAAGCCAGAAGCCAGACGCTTTGGACGATGCAGTTTGCCATCACGTTTGATCAGCACTTCGTCGTCTTGCGCTTCAGAGATGTCGATTTCAACGGTGTCGAGGTAGCTGATGTATTGAGAAGCCAGGTCGCCCTTAACTTTCGATACTGGGATTTTTTGGGTCAGGTCAGCACCTTCAGAGTCGGTACGTGCAACGATAACGCCGTCGTAGACACCGAGTTCGAGGAATGCATAACGTACTGCGTTGATCTTCGCGAGGAAGTCTTCGTGCGGTACGGTAACTTTACCAGCTTGGTGACCGCATTGTTTTGCGTCAGAAACTTGGTTTTCGATTTGGATACATGCAGCACCCGCTTCGATCATTTTCTTGGTCAGCAGGTAGGTTGCTTCTTCGTTACCAAAGCCAGCATCGATGTCGGCAATGATTGGAACGATATGCGTTTCGAAGTTGTTGATTTTGTCTTCGATGGCTTTGGTGTCTTGACCTGCAGCTTGGGCTTTTTCCAATTGACGGAACAGGTCGTTCAGTTCTTTGGCATCAGCTTGACGCAGGAAGGTGTACAGCTCTTCGATCAGGGCTGGTACAGAGGTTTTTTCGTGCATGGATTGGTCTGGCAGTGGGCCAAACTCTGAGCGCAGTGCAGCAACCATCCAACCTGACAGGTACAGGTATTTTTTGCTGGTGGTGCCGAAGTATTTTTTGTTGGCGATCATTTTTTGTTGACCAACAAAACCATGCCAGCAGCCCAGTGACTGAGTGTACTTGCTGTTGTCAGCATCGTACTCGGCCATGTCTTTACGCATGATCGCAGCGGTGTACTTGGCGATGTCTAAGCCAGTTTTGAAGCGGTTTTGCATTTGCATGCGCGCTGCGTCTTCTGGGTTGATCGCATTCCAAGTGTCACCGAATTTAGCTTTAATAGCACGAACGGCATCAATAGCAGAACTGTACGTAGTCATGACATTATCCTGTCTTGAGTATAGGGAAGATTAAAGAGGCAACCTAATAAATAACAGATTAAGCCTTTTTAACAGTGCGCAGAGTCTACGTTTTATGGCATAATTTAGCCAATTTATCATTTTAATCTTCGGTATTTATTTCATGAATCTCGAGCGTGTTGATCTTAATCTTTTGATCTACCTTGATGTATTGCTTAGAGAAAAAAATGTCACGCGCGCGGCAGAGCAACTTGGGGTCACCCAACCTGCGATGAGCAATATTTTGCGCCGTCTACGCACGTTATTCAATGATCCGTTGCTGATTCGCTCATCTGAGGGCATGACGCCGACCGAACGGGCGCTTGAGTTGCAGCCGCTGATCCGCGAGGCATTGGCTGATTTGTCGCAGATTCTGGAGCCGCGTACCGAATTTCGTCCCTATACCAGCGCCCGTGTATTTCGCATCATGACCAGCGACTACGCCGAGGCGACCTTGGTGCCGCGTTTGGTCAAGGCCATGCGCTCCGAAGCGCCCAATGTGGTGCTTGATTTCCTGACTCCCTCCGACGTGTCCTATCGCGACATGGAGCAGGGCAAGGTCGACTTGGCGATCAACCGTTTTAATGAGATCCCGCAGAGCTTCCATCAGGTGCTGGTGTGGCGCGACAGCTTTAGCTGTTTGCTGAATGACAAAAGCCCAAGTCTGGAGCAGTTCAATCTGAAGAGCTATCTGGAAGCGCAGCATATTTGGGTCAGCAAGACCGGCATGGGCGTGGGCTTTGGGGTCAATCCGGAAAAATCCGGTGGTCTAGGCTGGATCGATCAGGCGCTGGAGCGTATCGGTCAGAAACGTAAGATCAGTATCTTTACCCGTCATTATCAGACGCCAGGACTACTGGCCGCCAATGCCGATCTGATCGCGACTTTGCCCACGCGTGTGGCGCGCTTGCAAGCGACCAATCCACGCATCGTGATCAAAGACCCGCCGTTTTATATCCCAGAGTTTGAGCTCAAAATGGCATGGGGGCCGTTGTTGCATCATCATCCAGCGCATCGCTGGTTACGCCAGTTGATCCTGTTTGTTGCGCGGCAGATGGTCGATGAAGAGCGTAGAGACGGCACATCCACCGCCCAGCAAGGCTTCCCGCTGTATTGATCCACAGACCCTTAAGTTCTGATTAACAGCCTCTGTACCATACTCTGGCTTATCGCGCAGGCCAATGCGCGCTAAGCTGTCGTCGTGGCCTGAATCTTCAGGCGCACTGTACGGTGAGTAAAGATCATGACGCAAGCAAAAGCCGAACTCGGCAATCCATCATCATCCGTTCCCAAAATGCCGGTGGTCTTTATTGGCCATGGCAGCCCGATGAACACGCTGGAGCATAATCGCTATACCGAGGTCTGGCGCTCACTCGGTGATCAGCTTCCGCGCCCTAAAGCCATCTTGATGATCTCTGCCCACTGGTACACCCGTGGCTCGGCCGTCACCGCGATGCAGCAACCACAGACCATCCACGATTTCGGCGGTTTCCCGCAGGCGCTGTTTGATTTTCGCTATCCGGCGGCGGGTGATCCCACGCTTGCCGCGCAGGTGGCTGCATTGCTGGCGCCGACGCCAGTGGTGCTGGATCACGGCTGGGGTCTGGACCACGGCACATGGTCAGTGTTGGCGCATGTTTATCCCGCGGCCAATATCCCTGTGGTGCAGCTCAGCATTGATGCCACGCTCACCCCAGAGCAGCATGTCACGCTCGCTCGCCAGCTTGCCCCACTGCGTGAGCAGGGTGTACTGATCATGGCCAGTGGCAATGTGGTGCACAATCTGCGCGTGATGAATTGGCAGGCTGGCGCACCGGCGTATCCGTGGG
>JASLJP010000359.1 GCA_030152425.1 Aquirhabdus sp. | reverse complement strand
CATCGGTGGCCGAAGCTGCGCAGTATATTTCTGAAAACATCAGCCTGCCGCTGTCCGAAGACTTCGTGGTGACTGAAGAAGGGCGCTATATTGGCCTAGGCTCGGTACTGGCGCTGTTGGGTGCAATGGAAAAACAGGTCGCCAAAAATGCCAATGAGCTGTCTCATGCCTACCGCGATCTGAAATCGTCTCAGGCGCAGTTGGTGCAGTCGGAAAAAATGGCCTCGTTGGGTCAGATGGTTGCCGGTGTTGCCCATGAGATCAACACACCGCTCGGTTATGTGCGTAACAATGTCGAGATCGTGCAAGAGTTTATTGAACAACTCAAGCAAATGGACGGTGCACACCGTGAGCTGGTCGACGTGATCCTGTCGCCGGATGGCAATGATGTGGCCATCGCCGAGAAACTCGCGGCCATCGACGACATGCAAACGCTGATCGCGCCGGACATGCTGTATGAAGACATGATGGCTGTGTTTAACGACACCAACTACGGTCTGGAGCAAATCAACGAACTGGTCATGGGGCTAAAGAACTTTAGTCGTCTGGATCAGGCAATGACCGACAGTGTGTCGGTCAATGAGTGCATTAACTCCTCCTTGCTCATCGCGAAAAACACGCTCAAAGACCGCGTGCAAGTGATCAAACAACTGGGCGATATTCCGAAGATCTCCTGTGCACCATCACAGATCAACCAAGTGTTGCTCAACCTGTTGACCAACGCCGCACAGGCGATCGACGGCGCGGGCAAGATCCTGATCAAGACGTGGGCGGATGAGACCTACGTGCATATCTCGGTGCAAGACACGGGGAAAGGGATGCCGGCCGAGGTGGTTAAAAAGATCTTTGATCCATTCTTTACCACCAAACCAGTGGGCGAGGGTACAGGATTAGGACTGTCGATTTCGTTTCAGATTATTGAACAACACGGCGGCAAGATCCGCGTGGCGTCCGAGGTTGGTCGCGGCACGCGCTTTGGGATCTCACTGCCGCGTCAACAGGCGCAAGCCAACACACCTTCTTCGATTTTAACCGAACACTGATGCTAGTCGCCGCAGGACATACGCGGCAGGAGTACACCCATGATCAATAAGCCCAAGATTTTACTGGTCGATGATGAGGAGCGTATCTTACGTTCACTCAGCATGTTGCTGCGCACCCAATACCAGATTTTTGCCACCAGCGATGGTCATGAAGCCCTGCGTATCCTCAAGCAGGAAAAAGTCCATGTGATCATTTCTGATCAGCGTATGCCCATCATGACCGGCACCGAGCTCCTGCGTCAGGCACGCGAGATCGCGCCGGATACCATCCGCATCCTGCTGACCGGCTATTCCGACGCAGACGCAGCGTTGGATGCGCTCAACGATGGTGAGATCTTCCGCTATATCAATAAACCTTGGGGGCCCAAAGAGCTGCGCGAAACCATCGCGCAGGCCGCCAGCATCGCGGGCAAGCTGGAAGGACTGCCTTCTGCGCCAGAGACCATGGTCGATGTGCCCCTACTTGGGGCGACACCCGAAATTGTGACCTCGCAGGCTTTGGTTTGTCTGGTGTTGGATCGGGACGAAAGCACTTATCAGGTGGTTAAAGACATCGTCGGTGAAACGCATGAAGTGCTGTGGAGTCAGGATGTCAACTCAGCGCTGTCGATCCTGACCACACGCAATGTTGCGGTGATGGTCACCGAGCTGAGCTTAGGCGATCAGGATCTGTCGGCGATGATCAAAACACTGAAGCAAGAGCACCCTGAACTGCTCACCATCATTCTGACCAACTTTAAAGACACGGCGCGTCTGGTCGAACTGATCAATCAGGCGCAGGTGTTCCGCTATCTGCCGAAACCGGTACGCAAAGGGCTACTGGGCAAGAGCATCGAGTCTTCGATCGCCCGTCACTACACGCTGCGAGCACAGCCAGAGCGTCTGGAGACCCAAGCGGTGGAAACCATCGCTGATCCAGTGCAGAAAGCCGAATCGTCTAAAGTGGCCGACTTCTTGGCCCAGCTACGCGCCAAGATCAATCGTGGGCTGATGGCCGGGGTGTAACACCGGTGATAAACGCTACTGTCTAAAAACTTAACACTGCGTTCAGTCATGGCGCTTTAGACGGCATGATAAATGCTTTAAACTAGCTGCAGCATTGCGACGCTCGTTTTTTCATTTTATCTTGAGTACTTAGACATGGCCGACAACCAAAACCAACTCAAACAAGCAGTTGCAGAAGCCGCCATCGCGCACTTGCCCAAGGGCGGTGTGATCGGTGTGGGCACAGGGAGCACGGTCAATTTTTTGATCGATCTGCTGCCGCAGCTCAAACTGGCTGGCGCAGTGGCCAGCTCAAAAGCCACCGAAGAGCGCCTGAAGGCCGTGGGCATCGACGTGGTGTCACTGAACGATGTCGGCAGCCTTGATGTCTATATCGACGGCGCCGACGAAATTGATCGTTTTCTGCATATGATCAAAGGTGGCGGCGGCGCGCTGACCCGTGAAAAAATCGTGGCCTCGGTCGCCAAACGCTTCATCTGTATCGCCGATGAGTCGAAATGGGTCGAGCAGTTGGGCCGTGCATTTCCGCTGCCCATCGAAGTGATCCCGATGGCTCGCTCGGCTGTCGGCCGTAAACTGGTCACGCTCGGCGGCTCGCCAGCCTATCGTCAGGGCTTTGTTACCGATAATGGCAA